>CAYMFZ010000300.1:0-7047 GCA_964389585.1 uncultured Pirellulaceae bacterium
TTGACACGTTGTTGGACATCCAGATTCTCCACGAACTCTTGACGCAATTCTGAAGTCGCGGGCACAGATTGAACTTCGTTACTTGACTCAATCACATTGAATTCACCTTGGTCGTTAATGACAACTTTGGAGTCAGCGAACAATTCTCTTTTGTTTAACAACTCCAAAAAATCCATGTCGTACGTGATCGCGTCGTAACGAGGCTGATTTTCAATGACGCTCAAATTCTCAATCAGAATGCGATCAGGTTTGGTTTGAAGATTTCGAACCAAGGCGAAAACGACGGCAAACAGCAAAGCCGGAATGGCCAGCATGATCGCGATTCTCAATGGCCAAACCCAACTGCGCGACTGTTTCTGCTTGGCTGATTTGAACGCTTCGCCGACCACGAGTTCCATTGTGGTTTTAGTAAACGAAACTCCCGGTTCCGCCAACGGAATGGTGTCTAGCAGGTCCCAAGTGTTTTGAAGTGCCTGCAGTTCAGCGAGATAATCCGGGTCCGTTCCCAATCGCAGTTCCACTCGTTCAATCGCTTCAGGCCCCAACTCTCCGTCAAGGTAAGCCGTCAATTCCTCGGCAGTCGAAACGTGATCGTCGAGCGAATCAGATTCGAATTTCGAGTCGTCGGAATTTTGATTGTTGGAATCAGTCACTTGGTGGCTCGGATTCAGTTCTCGTTGGGATTGTTGTTCGTATACTTAGTAGGATGGAAGCTGCAAAATCGGTCTATTTCTTTTTCGTTTCTTCTTCGTCCATTTCAATTTGCTTATGCAATCGACCTGTCTGCAAATAGGGTTCAAGTTTTTCTTTTAGATTGCCGCGGGCTCGCGACAAGAGTGACTTGACTGCTTGAGTCGTCAGATCCATCGTTTCAGAAATTTCGTTGTAGCTCATGCCTTCGTACTTGGACAAAAGCATTGCCATTCTCTGGCGTGTTCCAAGCGATTGAATCGCTTCGTAAACGACGCCTTCCATTTCTTTTTGGTCCGCCAATCTGGCTGGCATAAAATTGCTTTTGTCTTTCGCCATCGTGTCGAGTGGTCGAACCGGCATCGAGCCTGAAGGAGATGAAACCAAATTGATTTCTTTTCGTCGTGAAGTTTTTCGAATTGAATTGCTGGCCACGTTATGCGTGATGGTATAAAGCCAAGTCGAAAATTTTGCCGTGGGCACGTATCGTTCGCGAGCTCGGTAAACTCTTAGAAAGACGTCTTGGGCAAGATCTTCCGCAAGCGTTCGATCTGAAACGAGATGCTCTAGAATCATCACAAGCCGTTTTTGATGTTTCTCAACCAGACTCTCAAAAGCCGCTGCATTGCCATCGCGCACCTGGAGCATCAGCCGCACGTCAGGGTCGAGCAGCTCGTACTTAGAAGCTTTTTGAAGTGAGGAATCGCTGAGGGGCAAATTTACTTAACCAATCTGTTGTAGAGCTTGAACGGTCACCGCAAGTTCAACTCCATCGTGACTTTAAACCAACCTGATCGCCAGAGGTTTCTCAGAATCACTTTGAATTGAGGCCAATCTGTAATTTTGGATTTGCCAATTAAGGCGAAACGGGCGACCCCCATTGAGATTCGCTGCACCAGCCTATGATACAATTTGGCGTCATCAATTTGGCCAATCCGATTTGGCCAATCCGATTTGGCCAATCCGATTTGGCCAATCCGTTAAAGTCTCATCAGTTTAGCCCCATCAAGCGATCCATTTGGTTCGCGAATTCGAATATGTCTCCCGACGACCCCGTCTGCCTTTGCTTCCATGTAACGCGTCGCAAAGTGATTAACTTCATCCGAGTGGAAAAGCCCAAACGCCCCAGCCAGTTGAGTCAGTGCTTTGGAGCAGGAACCGGATGCGGATGGTGCCGAAGCTATCTCGAACGGTTGCTGAAGTCCGAGCTGGACCGGGGGTCTTCAGCAGCGAGTCAGGGAGACGACGCGAATGAGGTTTCGTTCGAGGAATACGCTAGTCAGCGAGCCAATTATGTTCGTGAGGGTGGCGGCACTCCTCCAGCGGGGGCAATGCCAATTGACAATACCGAGCCTGAACCTCCGTCTCAGTAGGGACCAATCGCCGTCTGGACTGGCTTATTTGATTGAGTTTTTGAGTGGGTTAACGGTAGCTAGGCAAAAACAGGGGAAAACGCTACGATACGCGATCTTAGTTTCTTACGATTTTCCAATTTAAGAATTAGAAGACGGACCAAAATGGCCAAGAAAAAGGCTACCAAAGCGACAGCCACGAAAAAAGCGACCACGAAAAAAGCGGCCGCCAAAAAAACAACGAAAAAAGCTGCCGCCAAAGCAACCACCAAAAAGGCCACTAAGAAGGCCAAAAAAGACGAAGATGGTGAAGAAGCTCCCAAGAAAAAGAAGCGAAAGTCACGCACGAAAGCGGCTGAAGTTATTCGCCGAAAACTTTTTTGGGGCGTATTCAATCACGCCATGAAGCGTGTTGCACTTTACGAATTCAATCAACGTAAAGCAGCCGAAAAACGCGCCAAAGAACTTTCCCCCGAAGGCAAGCCTCCACACTTTGTTCAAAAGGTAAAGGAAGACATCGTCGAGGAGAAGGAAAAGAAACTAACCGCGAAACAACTCAAAGAGCAGGCTGCTTTGGAGGCCGCTGGTGAAAAACCAGTCAAGAAGACAAAGAAAAAGAAGGCCGCTAAAAAGTAGTTTGGAGAGAAGTCAAGCAGAATTTTTTTAAGTTAAAGAAAAGACGAACCAATCGGTTCGTCTTTTTTTCATGCAAGCAGCTAGTGCATTCCTAAGAATTGGATTTACCTGGAATTACCTGTCCCGAAATTACTTTGGGCGAGTACTTTGCTTGTAGCAACTCAGTTCGCTGGCTACCCTGAATAGTTCTTTTCTCCCCCTGTGTTTTACTTATCTCCCTGTGTTTATTTAAGTGGTTTTGATGTTTAGCCAAGTTTTTCGATCGGCACTTCCCTCTTTTTTCTTCGCTTGTGTCGTATTCTCGCTTCAACCAACCGTTGCACAAACCAACTCAAATTGGACTGAAATCGACGGCGGCGAATGGTCTGATGATGCAAATTGGTCAACCGCAAGTTTTCCAAATAACTCCGGCACAAACTTGTTCAATGCCACAATCGATTTGGCGACTGGTAGCGACTACACCGTGACGCTTAGTGATTCGGTCGAAATTGAGAATCTAATTTTAGATTCCTCGGATGCTCTTCTTCACTTGACCGGCGCGGTTCAAGCCAATCAAGGGATGCAAATACAGAGCGGTCGATTTTGGGGCGATGGCGTCGGAATTTCGAACACACAGATCGATTTGATTGGCGGCGGTGCCTGGTTGTACAACGGCGCGACTGTGCAGAATTCAGTAATCGATGTGACTGGAGGTAGCCTGACGTTCGATTTTGGTTTCACTAGCACCGTCGACAATTCGACGGTTAACGGGATGTTTTCTGTCAACAGTTCAAGCTCGGTGCTTTTCACGAACGGCGCGACTTTCTCCGGCAATCCAAGCCTGTCCGGCACTTTACTTGTCGATGGCAATGACTCAGGTTCAAACCAAAGAACTTTTGATGCCAGTCAAACGTTTTTAATGTTCGGGGGTTCGTTGGCTGGAACAAGTGGTACTAATCTCGTTTTCGGATCGACAAGTATTGTGCGAGGTCGTGGACTCGTTTCTAGCCCCAACGCAATAATCAATGAAGGGCTGTTTCATTCGAACGTTCGATCCCATCCGTTTAGGGTTGCTTCAGTGGGTGGGTTTACGAACAGGGGAACGGTCCGAGCTGAAAACAGCAGCCGATTCGAATTTGAAGAAATCACTCGGAACGAATCGTTGATGGAAGCCGTGGAAGGATCCACTCTGAGGTTCTCGGGTGACTGGCTTAACAACGGAACAATTCGCTTAACCGACTCGAGTGCGGCGTTTTTGGGCGAGATGGAGTTTGATGACTTAGGCTCGATCGAGCAATCGGGCGATTCTAGCGTACTGATTGGCGGCAACATGGACTTGGGAGGGTCTTCCGAAACGATTACGAATCGTACTGGCGATCTTACTCTTGGAATTACTGGACGAATAAGTAATGGCACTCTAAACCAAGGCGACGCCCGTCTTCTGTTTTTCGAGGAGATCGGAACGACGACCAAAGGAATCCTCGACAACGTCACCCTGAACGACGGATTGAGAATCACACAAAACGACGCATTCCTTCGACTAGAGAATGGATCGAAATTCAACGATGCATCAGAAGTCACTGGCCTAAACTCAACGCTTCAACTTGGTGGGAGTGAAGGAACACAGGCGGCAGCCGTTTACCGATTCGATAGCGATGCCGACTTAAATGTCACGGCGACGGTGGACTACACGGGAAACGCAAGATTTGAAATCGGTGCCGATTCGACTTTGATGGGCTCCGGAACATTCGAAGACAATACTGAGGAAGCGAATTCAGAGTTAGTCAACGACGGTCGTGTCGAAGGAAATTTGAGGATCAATGTTGACCGATTCCTAAATCGAAACACGGTCGCCACTAGCGGATCAAATCAAATGTTGATCGGTGCTGAGTTTATCAATCAAGGTAACCTGATTGCCTCGGGAGACAGTGATCTTTATATCCAAAATCGGTTTACGAACACCGGAACCATGACCGCAAGCGATAACGGGGAAGTTATTCTCGAAAGTGTTAGCGACGATCTTGGTGACATTCAAACGACTGAGAATGGTAAATTTCTGATCAACCAATCTTGGGACTTGACCGGCAAGACGGTTGTTCTTGACGACGCGAGTTTGAACTTGCAAGTACGAGGAGCGATCATTGGTGGAACGATTCATCACCAAAACGGCGGTGGGTTGAAATTCGATCCTGGGCTGCGTACGGAGTTAGAAGGAACGACGATGATTGGCAACGTTGGTGTGACAGGAACCAACGCGACTTTGGTGTTTCGAGACGGGGCAAAAATCGAGTCAGGAGGATCGTTGTCGCTTGCCGAATTGTCGAGAGTCAATTTCGAAGAAAATTCAGACGGTTCGCGGGCTGTTCATCAACTTTCGAATGTTGCGGTCACCTCCCTACTAAATTCTCGTTATGCTTTGATGGGAGACGTTGACTTGATCATCGGGCCAAACTCATCGCTAACTGGTGTTGGTGAGTTTGTCAGCGGTATTGGTGAGGTCAATCAAATCATTAATCGAGGTGCTGTGACGGCTACTGGTTTGGGAGTTCTGAGAATCACAGACAACTTTTTTGTGAATGAAGGGAGTCTGGTCGTTGATTCAGGATCCAATCTTAGCTTTTTTGACGAGAACCCAATCTCCAATGGAACAACTCGCGTCAACGGTAGAATGTCGGGACTCAGCAGTCTTGATTACATTGAAAACGGATCTTTGGACGGCGATGGGCTGATAGAGATAAGCGTTATTTTGAACGGAATGATAACGCCCGGAGTCGATGGAATTGGTGAACTTGAGATGTGGCACCTCGATCTAAATGACACAGCGGAATGGATTGTAGATATCGGTGGAACCTCGGCTGGCGAAATTGACCTTCTCTCGATAACTCGGTCAATCGAGCTCGACGGTTCACTGTCAGCAAATTTTGTGAACGATTTTAATCTTGCAGAGGGCCAAAGCTTTATATTTGGAGACATCTCAGGGACTCGTACCGGACAGTTTGCTGGTCTCGATGAAGGCGACGTGGTGATGTCGCAAAGTGACGTCTATCTTCGAGTTTCCTACACTGCAGGCGACGGTGACGATCTTGGTTTCTTCACAACCGCAGTGCCGGAGCCATCGGCAATCTGGGTCCTCACAAGCCTTGGACTTTGTGGACTCTTAAATCGACGTCGCAGATAGATTCCCGTATTCCCGTTCAACGCGAATGGATATTTAAAAGCCGATGTCCGGCATCCTCCTCTTCATTCGAATGCGAACGACCGTAATGTGCTCAAGTCTTCACAACATTGGGTTTAGAATTATCGGTTAGCAGTTACCGAAGTGGATTGCGACCCGGCAATGTTGAACCACTTTGATTTCTAAGTGGAAAATTTCCTGGCGGTGTCCAACGTGAGTTGGTTGGAAGCGTCGAGAAATTTCGCTGCGGCGTTCGTTGATACTCTGGATAGATTTGCCGGCTAGGCAATGTTCCGCCAACCCCACCACGGCGTGGCAGCGTTGACCACCGTTGGCCATTCTGAATTGGAAATCGTCTTGGTGATTGGATTCCGCGATTTGGCAATGTTGACCAATTACGTTGCGGAAGCGTTCCACTGTAGCTCGTTCCGCGACCAGGCAAAGTTCCTTGGGCTCTGTACGGCAGCGTACCGCGGCTGGGCATCGTCCCCCCAGAATTGATGTTCACCCATCGCGGCCCATCTTTTTTGCGCTCATCCGCAGTCGGAAGCGTTGAGTTATCTCGTGCAGCAGGTCGCCATTTAGCCGGTTTGTAACGACGTTGATTGCATCCTGTTGCGACGAAGAGCATGCAACAAGCCAGCGCGATCACCCCCGTTAATGCGGGTTTTCCCATGTTTGAATCGATCAGTTTTCTCTTGAGGCGAAATTCCATGTCATCTTTATCGCGTATTTGTCGCGGCCAAGTCAATCAATTTGGCGAACGCATTTGACCTTTTCAAAACTCACTTGAACGATTTTGAAAAGCCGAACCACTTAAACTCTACGTTGTGGTTTAGATACTGGCCTTAAACGCCCGTCCAATCGGATCGTTCCGCCAACTCTCACAAGTCTACTTACATGGCACGACTGGTCAACGTGGAATGAAGCTATCTGGCCTAACAAATCATACTCTTTCGTTAGTCCTTAAAGTTTACCCGAGGATTGCGAGCGTCGAAATCGGCAGGCAATACCGAGATATGACTTTGTGCATGACCCCAACGACAAGAGCAATAGGCGCCACCAGCATTCGGAATTGCGACTTGAAGTGACCTTGAGGGATGAGACGAAAACGAAGAAGGCAAATCGAAGTTTGCACAGTGTAGTGCAAGCCGACTTTTTTGAATTTTACTCTGCCCAGTGGATGGGTCAGGCGAGAAAGTCGGAATCAGAAAA
>CAYMFZ010000301.1:0-7045 GCA_964389585.1 uncultured Pirellulaceae bacterium
AATACAAAATGGAATCAGAGCCAAAAATCCTCGCGGCCAGCCTTAAAGCCAAATACGAATACAGCAGCGTCGTCACGATGGCCACGATAGCCGGAAGCATCATGACTTGGCCCTGAATCACATCGCGGGCCAGCAACAAAATATTTACCATTGGAATCACGCAATTGATTCCGTCCATGCTCATCCCGGGAGCCATGGAGATCAGCCCCGGCCCGAGCGACAACAAGATAATTGGAATCAAGTAGACCTGAGCTTCTTTGAAGCTTTTGGCAAAACTTGTGACCACCAACAACAAGGCAGAAAAGAAAGCCGCAAACAAAATCAGCAACAGGAAAATTTTCAACATGACTTCGAGGTTGAAGATTCCACCGCCAAATTGCTTATCCAACTGAAAGACCCAAACAGTGGCGAACATCCCGATCAAGTTGAGCATCGCGGTCAAAATCGCCACGGTCAAAACCGCAATAAACTTGGACCACAGAATTCCCATTCTTGGAACGGGCGCTGCCATTAAAGTCTCCAACGTCCCGCGCTCTCGCTCACCGGCCGTTAGATCAATCGCCGGGTAAACCGCTCCTGTAATCGTCATTAAAACCAAGATCAATGGAACCATTGACGCCAAGGGAAACGGTTGTTGAGTTTTGGACTCTACTTCTGAATTTAGAGTTTTCGTAGAGACTTCGAGCGTATATCCGTCTGGGATCTTGAAACGTCGAAGGCGAAACTTCAAATCTGAATCGTTGATTTCTTCAAATCGTCTCAGTAGATAATCTGCGGCGGCGCTGGAAACTTGGTCATTGCGCGAGATCAACTCGACCTTTCCAATTTCCCATTCTGCTCGTTCGTCCATGAGGAACCGAACGCCGACGTCTGCAGCGCCGGCTTCAACAATTTCCTCCATGGACAAGGCGGAATCTGATTTGACGAGAATCCAACCATGTTTTTGAAAAGAAACGAACTGAGAATCATCGGTCTCAGTCGAATCTGGTTCAGTCGAATCTGGTTCAGTCGAATTGGACTTTTCTTTTTCATCTTGAACGGTCGAAGGTTCAAGCGCCACTTCAGAATTTTTTAGTCCACTCTGAGCTCCCGCCGCTCGCTCTTGCTCGACGAACCCCATTCGACGCCCGAGTTCAGCCAAAGAATTGGTTACACGTTGCTCACTGGCGTTTCCGCCGTACGCAATCTGAAACTTGATTGCTTCTCCAGGCGTAAACATTCCAGCGTTGGTCAGCAAAAACGTTTTGAAAACCAAACTAAGCGTTGGATAAACTAGCAACGGCATCAAAATCAAAGTGACGATCGTGCGTCGATCTCGCAAAGTTTCACGCAGTTCCTTGAGCGCCAGTCGACTCAAACGAAAACGTCTCGGCGCACGAGGATTGTCACGATTCTGCGTGGGTGTAGCTGATTGACTTGGTGGTTGATCTTCCTTGGTCATGCGAAGTCAAAACTCATTGGGTTGGATTCAACATTAGAAAATCTAGTCATCAATCGGTCGGTGCTGAACAAATCTGGCATTGAATGGATCTTACGCGTTGGCAGGTTCGATTTTTTTATTCAGCAAATCAACAAACATTTCGACAAGGTCGTTCTTGCCAGTTTGTCTTTGAAGATCCGCAAGCGAACCAGCGAGAACTTTTCGCCCCTCGTGCATCAATCCAAATCGAGTGCAGACACGCTGTGCTTGTTCCAGCCGATGCGTACAAAGGATGATTGCCTTGTCGCGTTCTTTCAAGATGTCGATGTAGTTGAAGATGACTTGACTACCTACAACGTCCAATCCCAAAGTTGGCTCGTCAAGAATCATCACGGGTGGATCGTGAATCAGCGCCCGCGCGAGACTTAGACGTTGCTTTTGCCCCGTGCTCAACGTCGCACATCCCTGATCAAGAAAGCCATCGAGATCAAGAATCGAAGTCAGCTCCTTCACACGAACTTCGACATCGGATTCGTGCAGACCGTAGACTTCGCCAAAAAACGCAAGCATCTCTCGTCCGGTCAGCCATTGATAAACTCCCGCCGAGGCGGAAACGAAACCAACCTGCCGCTTGACTTCGTTGGGCTGCTCGTCGCTTCGATGACCATTAATTTCGGCGTAGCCTTTGTCCGGCTTTAGCAAACCCAAAATCATTCGCATCATCGTCGTCTTGCCAGCGCCATTTGGGCCAAGCAAGCCGTAGACTTCCGAGGGTTGAACATCAAATGAAACGTTATCGGCAGCGAGGATTTTTCGACGGCCAGATTGAAATGTTTTGGTGAGGTTATGAATTGAAATCATAGAACGCGATCTTCAGGCCTTTGGCTTCGTCATTCAGCCCAATTGCAATAATGCTGGATCGAATGCTGGGACAGCTACTAATATAACGAACATTGTTTCGGTTTTGTTCGGACAATTGAAATCAACTCATTTTAGTTTTCCACAGGGATTTTTAGTCACAACATTCATTGACGCTGACTGTTCGATTTCGTTCATTAATCTATAATCCGTCGCAGGGTCAACAAAGCAGAATTTAACAATTGGATTGGACGATTCGCGAGTTCCCTGCCAAAACATTCTTCAGTGACTCAGACTCGAATTAAACACCAACCGTGAACGAATCAACGCTTGATCCTGAAGACTGGCTGGGCAATTTTGGCCTTTCGGGTTTTCGCGCGGGTCAACGTCATGTGATTGATGCGATTCTTGCAGGCAAAGATACTCTTTGCATCATGCCAACGGGTGGTGGTAAAAGCCTGTGCTTTCAACTTCCGACGATCGCCCGTGAAGGCGTCACGATTGTGATCTCACCATTGATCGCGTTGATGAAAGACCAAGTCGACTCGTTACTAAGAAACGAGATTCCGGCAACCTTCATCAATAGCTCACTCTCGCCTGCGCAGCAACAATCTCGTATCGGCGGAATGATTAACGGCGAGTACAAACTCGTTTACATCGCTCCCGAACGACTTCGCAGCAACTCGTTTATGCGGGCGGTTCAAAAAACTCAAATCCAACTCTTGGCCGTCGACGAAGCCCATTGTATCAGCCAATGGGGCCATGACTTTCGACCTGATTACGCTCGGCTCGGGCGATTGAGAAAGCAACTTGGCAGCCCCCAGACGGTTGCCTTGACGGCGACAGCGACTCGATTCGTTCAGGCTGACATTTCAAAAATCCTGGAACTGAAAGAACCTGCGACCTTTGTGACAGGGTTTGCTCGTTCCAATCTTTCCTTGCAAGTCAAATCGCCAAATGGCAACGCGGAAAAAGACCAACAGTTGGTCGATTTTTTGAAAACGCATGATGGTTGCGGAATCATTTATGCCTCGACCCGAAAAAATTGTGAGCACTTGGTTGAGCTACTTGAGAATGAAATCAAACGCAAGATCACTTTTTACCACGCAGGACTACCCGCCGAGTCCAGGCGTGACGTTCAAGAAAAGTTCATGTCCGGCGAGATTGAAATCATCGTTGCGACCAATGCATTTGGGATGGGTATCGATAAATCTGATTTACGATTCGTTGTTCACTACAATCTGCCAGGAAGTGTCGAAGCCTATTACCAAGAGGCGGGCAGGGCAGGGCGAGACGGAAAACCATCCGAATGCTTGATGCTCTATTCGTTTCAAGACAAATTCATTCAAGAATTTTTCATCGACAACTCGTACCCGTCGCGCGAAACGATCAAAGAAGTTTACCAATACCTTTGTAGCATTCCTGCCGACCCGATCGAGACGACGCTACAGCAGATCAAGGAAGAACTTGATCTTTCGATTGGAACTTCTGGAATTGCAACGTGTGAAAATTTGCTGGAAAAAGCCGGCGCAATCGAACGCTTGGACAGCAAGCAAAACTCAGCAGGAATCCGAATTGATTCTGACCTTCCCACGTTGATTGACTTGCTTCCGCGTGATGCCCGAACCCAACGACACGTGATGCGCGGGCTGGAAAAGATCGTTGGCGACTTTCGTGGCGAGCGAGTGATGTTCCAGCCAAAACGATTAGCCAATCGCTTGGAAATGAAGTGGGAAGCCGTAAGCCGAGCGATCAAACAATTGATCAAGCTTCCCATGGTTGACTTCATTCCACCGTTTCGTGGTCGGGCGATTCATGTCGTTGATCGAAAAAAGTCGTTTGCGAAGCTTGACATCGACTTTGGTGAACTGGCTCGACGCCAAAAAGCAGAGTACGAAAAACTTCAAAGCGTGATTCAGTTTGCGACCACAAGGCGATGCCGCCAACTTGAGATTCTCGAATACTTTGGAGATGCTGATCGTCATCTATGTGGCAACTGCGACAACTGCAGCAAGCGTCCACAACAGAAACTCGGCACCGCGGCGAATTCGGACAGCGACGCGTGCATGTACGCCGCGCAGGTTGCGCTCAGTGGTACCGCTCGAACGCACGGTCGAATTGGAAAAACCCTGATCGCTCAAATGCTGACGGGATCGACTTCGAAGAAGATCAAACAACTGGCGCTTGATCGCTTGAGCACCTTTGGTTTGTTGAAAGGCGTGCGACAGTCAGACGTGGTTGCGCTGATGGAGTTCTTGATTCAACAAGGATTTATCGCCCAAGTTGAAACGACAAAATTCCGCCCTGTGATTTCGATTTCACCGACTGGCGGACAACTTATGACTGGCGAAATTTATGTGGACCTGCCAGCAATGATGCCAAGCGATTTGGTCAACGCGTTGTCGATCAAGATGCGTGGCAAGAAGCCACATGCCATGCCCGTGGCGCCGAAAACGCAAGAGGTGGATGACTCAAAGGTCAGTGAAGGTTCAGATGATGCTGACGCTGATACTGATTCGAAAGAAGATAGTGCTGAATCAAGTACGAACGATAAATCAACTAACCACGTTTTATCCGAGCCTTCCGCACGTTCATCAGACTCATTGTTCGACGACCCTGTCGAGGCAGAGGATTCGAACGACATTGATAGCCAAACTGAATCGCAGGACGAAGTCGAGGAATCAAACTTGTTCGAGTCAGATCTGACGGAAACGACAGACGATCTCGGAGGAGAGCTGTCACTTGGGGATGGCCATCAAACCGCACGAACCAAGATCCGTATTGACTTACCTGATCCGCAAACTATCCAACCTTCATTTTATTGGACGTGGAGATTGTTGGCTGATGGATATTCTGTCGACCATCTTCAACAGGTTCGACAGCTTGATCGCGAAACAATCTTTGATCATGCGATTCGGGCACTTGAGAATGACTTGCCAGCCAAGGCTGAATGGCTGATATCTGATGATCGTATCGAAACACTGTCTCAATTGGTTGATGAAAATCCATCGGTTCGAAAATCAAAGCTGATTGGCAAGCTGCCTGACGGATTCTTACCCCAAGAATTGCTGTACTTTATTAAGTGCAATTCGCTCAGCTGTCCATGAGACGAATTGGCAGAAGGGGCAGCGAATTCGATTCAATTTTATGTTTTCTATTTCGCACATTCGAATCAATGTTGCGCGGGTTGCAACAACTTGTTTTTTTCGGTTCTTTCGAAAGGGTAACTTCGTAGCCTTGGACACGGACTTAGAGATTATCCCAAAGGTTGTGAGCCGTTGGCGTTAGCTGCAGGCCATTTCAATGAGTGGCTTGTTTTGCTGGTTATCCCCGCCTGGGACTAGGGCCTTCGGCTCACTGTCGAACAACCTCTTGCTTTGAGATAGGTTCGATTGCATCCGGAAATATCATAGAATCAAAGTGGAATCCAGCATCGCAAGCAACGGCGAAGTGAGATACAATTTTCGTCTTTGCATTAAACGAAAAATAAACGACTGGTGTGTTGGCGGCGAAAAAATGATGGCCAATCAGCTAGACCAAATCAACAAACCAATCAGTCCCCAACTCATCCCGCGCCAATAGGCTTTAAGGCTTTAGATCCAGCCAAGGAACTCAATGGACAACGATAAAGAAGATTCGAACAACACGGAAGAACGACGGATGCGTGCTCCCACTCGCAATCCAAATCTTTTGATTCCAATGCTGATTATTGGCGGCATTCTGCTGTACATGCTGATGCAATGGAATTCGGGAAAGACGTCAACGATTTCGGAAAAGTACTTCAAGAACCTGCTTGAGGGCAAAGACCTCGCTGGCGAACCGATCCTTGATGATGACGACAAACCTTTAAAAGAGATTATCGAACGTGTCGTGTTTACGACGCGCGGTGCCAAGGGCATCTTCAAGACGATTCCTGCGCCTGAACCCAGCTACAACACCAAAGGCGAATTGGTCGAACCCAAAAAAGATGCCAAACTTGCCAAGCATTTCCAAGTCGAGTTGCTTCCCAACGAATTGAGCCGAGACGCACTTTACGACACCGCAATGGAAAACGTAAAGAGCGTCAGCATCGAACCGGTCTCGGATATGATCGGTTGGTACTACGCCGCTTTGCTCATGTTCACGTTTGGACTTTTGCTGTTCATGATCCTTTCGTTTCGACGTTCGCAAAGTCAGATGATGGGCGGCGGCGGATTTCTTTCAAACTTTTCCCGCAGCCCCGCTAAGAAATATGAAGCCTCCGCTGAGCCGATCACATTCAAAGACGTGGCCGGACTAGAGGGTGTAAAAGCAGACCTTGGCGAGATTGTCGACTTCTTGAAAGACCCATCCAAATTTCAAAAACTAGGCGGCCGCGTCCCAAAGGGTGCTTTGCTGATCGGACCTCCCGGAACGGGTAAGACTTTGTTGGCTCGCGCCGTTGCCGGCGAAGCAGGCGTACCCTACTTCAGCGTCAACGGTTCCGAGTTTATTCAAATGTTCGTCGGTGTCGGTGCAAGTCGCGTACGTGACTTATTTGCAACAGCCAAAGCCCAATCGCCTGCCATCATTTTCATCGACGAGATTGATGCGGTCGGACGGCAACGAGGTGCCGGGCTGGGCGGTGGACACGACGAACGTGAACAAACTTTGAACCAGATTCTTGGTGAGATGGATGGCTTTCAAGGCAATGACTCCGTGATCATCTTGGCCGGCACAAACCGTCCTGATGTTTTGGACCCAGCTCTGTTGCGTCCTGGTCGATTCGATCGGCATGTTACCGTCAGC
>CAYMFZ010000302.1:0-7033 GCA_964389585.1 uncultured Pirellulaceae bacterium
GCCCTTATCGACGCCGGGCACGCCGTAAGCCATCCACTCAGGTTCGGGCGCGTCCATCAAGTAATGATCGAAGAACTGTTGCATCCGAATCGCGAAATCACGTCGATTCTCGTCTTTCATCACCCAGTGAGGTTGTCCGTTGTAGTTCAGCAACCAAGCTCGTTTTTCCAAACGACGAAGCGCAACAAACATCTCGATGCCTGGGTACCACGGCACGGCTCCGTCTTCATCGTTGTGCAAAATCAGCAACGGCGTGTTGACCTTGTCGGCGAAAAAGACCGGTGAGTTGGCGATGTACTTCTCACGCGCGGCCCAGAGGTCTTCGCCGATCCGCGATTGAGTTCGTTCGTACTGAAACATCCGACTCATTCCGCTGCTCCAACGAATACCGCCGTAGGCACTTGTCATATTACTAACCGGTGCACCCGATTCGGCACAAGCAAACATGTCGGTCTGTGTGACAAGATAAGCCGTTTGGTAACCGCCCCAGCTATGGCCCTGCATTCCAATCTTCTTTTCATCGATGAAGCCTTGTTCAACGATGCTCTCGACTCCCGGAAGAATCGCATTGGCCGCACTCGGTCCGGGCTCTCCCGTCTTGTAGGGAATATCTGGAACGAAGACGACATAGCCGCGACTGACGTAAAAACTATGATTGATGATCGAACGACCAGCGGCAGGCGTGTAGTAACTGTGCAGGTTGTCGGAATTCCGTTCGTAGAAATAAACCATCATCGGATACTTCTTGTCAGGGTCGAAGCCATCAGGCTTGTACAGGATCCCATCAAGCTTCTGACCGTCGGTGGCATCCCAATGAACAAGCTCGCCACTGCCCCACAGGTAATCTTCCTGCTGCGGATTCATGTCGCTGATGCGATAGATTTTTTTGAAGTCCAACGTGCTCGACCAAACGTCCGGACATCGACGAAATGTGCTGCGAGTGAAAAAGACTTCATCAGTGTTCTTGGCTTTTCGTAGGCCGGAAAGTCTTTCGTCAAGCATGATCAAGCGAGTCAACTTCTCATCGGCAGCCGCTTCCTCTTCTTCGTCATCCTTGTTGGATTTCTTGGAAGCAGAATCCGTTGCCAAATCCAAGCGATAGAATCCGCTTGCTTTGGTGCCATGATCAAATGCCGAAAGATACATAGGCTCTTCTAAGTCAATTGCCCGTTGCTCAAAATCGAGTCGGCTATATCGGAATCGGATTTCATTTTCTCGGCCTTTGCCTTCAGTCAAACAAACAGGCTTCTCCTTCCCTGTTGGATCCAATTGCCAGATGTCAAAGCGATCGTAAATCAAGAACGCTTCGTCATCCCTCAGCCATCCCGCCGAACCATAGGCTCGCGGCAGCGAAGGAGTATCATGCAGCTCGTTTTGAAGCGGAAACTCAATGCCCGCGCTGATCTCGACCGGTTCGCGTTTCGCCCCAGTCGAAGCCGCGTACCATTTTCGCTCGATCGAATCGAACCAAGTCACGAACTTGCCTTCGGGTGAAATACTGCCAGAGAACTTGGTCTTTTCAACCAGTGTTTCGCTTTCACCGGTATCGAGATTGATCAAATAAGTATCTTGAAAACCAGGAACGTCCCACGAAAGCATTTTGCGATAGGGCATGTTGGACGATCCAACGGCAATCGTTGATGTCGATTTAGAATCGATACGTATGTTTGGAATTTCTTTGGTCGCGAGTTGGGCAATCTTCTTCGTGCGTAGATTAAAAGCAGCTCGATAGCTGCGCCGTCGCTCGCGTTCGGCTTGGATTAGCTGTTGCGGTTGAAGCTGCGGATCCTGCCAGTGCCACAAATCCAATTTCGCTTTTGGCTCTTCATCGTCATCTTCCGCTTTGCCAGATTTTTTAGCGGCTGCGTCTTTTCGCTCTTTGATTACTTCCTCCGGAATCGGAGCGGTGTCGAAGTAAACACGTTTGTTGTCCTCAGAAAAAAGCATCGTTGCGACTGGCGAAACCCACCAACCTTCGGCGATTCCGTCTGACTTTTCCTCCGCAATTTTACTCGCCGTTTTCTGGCGATTCTTCCAATGGTAAAGCGACCAACTGGATGTCTTGGTTTCGTAATCGTCTTTGTTGGTTATAAACGCGAGCTGCGAACCATCGACGTTAAAAGAGAGGTTTTTGTACTCACCAAGACCTGATGCGATCTTTGTGGAGTCGAGATCGTCAAGGTCAACGACGTAAACACCGTCGGCGTCATCGGCGGATTCTTCTGCTTGTTTTTCCTTTTCAGATTTTGCATCTGGCTTTTTACCTTTTGATTTTTCGTCAACCTCAACGGAAGTTACGAACGCCAATCGCGATCCGTTCTTCGAAAACCAATACCGAACCACGTTGGGATAAGTCTGCTGCAAACCAGTGTTGAGGTCACGCAGAACAAGCGTGGTTCCGGGCGACTTTTTCTTGTCAGTTTTTGGTTTGTCACCTGCCTTCTTTTCCTCTTCCTTTTTCGATTCAGCTTTTTTGGTCTCTGCTTCGGCCTTCTTTTTCTTTGCTTCCTTTTCCTTGGCAGCTTTTTCAGCGGCTTCTTTTTCGAGTTCTTCCTGTCGCTTTTTTAGTTTTCGCTTTTTCTCTGGACGTCGGAGTCCTTCGGGCGTCACTTCGTAAGACTCAACAACGTCAGTTGTTTTAGGTTTGACGGTTTCGTTGTCAGGGTCGGCGTCGTGCAAGTAAGCAACCCAGCGACCATTCTCTTGTGGAATCAGAAAAGACTTAACGCGATCGGCGCTAAACTTGTCGCCGGTGGAAAGCTCCAAAATTTCCAACTCCGTCTTGGGTAGGTCTTCTGATTTGGTTTTGGCTTTCCTGAGTGCTTTGAGTTTTGCACGCGATGGCGGAACGCGATAAACCAGATACTTCGAATCAAAAGTGAATCGAGCGCCGGCCGCTCGGTCGATTGCGTATTCTTTGACCGTACCATTGCGACGGACTTTGACGACGGATTCGGCTTCGTTCTTGCCACTTCGAACCGAATAGAGAATCCACTTGCCGTCATTCGATATTCGCTGATCAGTCGATGTGAACCAGCGATCGTAATCGGAATGATCCAGCGCTCGCCGGCCTTCAAGATCGGATTGGCAATAGGCGGTTGGCGATTGAATTGCCGCGAGCAAGATGAAAACTGAAGCGGCACAAACAATGGAGCGAATAGGAAGCGGAAGACTCATACGCGAGGCCTTGAAAACATGGGTGGAAGAATCAACGCAAACGTACAGGTTAATTCGGAAAGGCGGGAATTGAAACCAAACGAGTTGTAGAGCGGAACTGTTTTGTTGAATCTTCGTACGAATCTGTTGTGGTGCTAACGCTTATTCCAGTTGCTTGACAAACAATCCCTGAATTTCAACCTGCCGTTTCAACATTGTGGCCGTTCACTCCGTGAACGAGCGCCAGTTCCGAGCGCAGCGAAAGAGTGACGAATGAGAAGCAACCATCAGCGAAATTTCAAAGTTGAATTGTTGTTGTCCGATTCGCTTTGAAGGTATTGCCAACCTTGGCTGCGCATCAGGTTTGGCGCTATTTCACGGAGTGAAATGCCACTTTTATGTCACTTTTTCAAGGAGTTAAATGCCACAATTTTTGGTTGGTTCTCTTTCTCGTTTTCATCTTCGTTTCATCTTCGTTTCATCTTCGTTTTCAATCGCGTATTCTGGTTTAGGCAATGGAGGTGTAAGATGCCATCGGCATTCGTCAGCCCTTTCAAGCCTGGTCGATTCACGTCAAACAGCAGTTCCTGTTCAAACAAACACTCCTTCTTAAAAGAGCCTATAAGAGTTCCGCCAATGAATCAGAAATCCGAATCGGCGAACTCAACTAAGTCCGCCGGAAAGACATTGACCCACAAAGCCAAACCGCTGGGTGCTTATCCGCACGTCAAACGAGTCGGTGATTTTGTTTTCATCTCGGGAACCAGTTCTCGTCGAGCAGATAATTCGATCGAAGGCGTCGAAGTTATCGAAGGTGAAAAACGATTCGATATCGAGAAACAAACTCGAGCTGTGATCGAAAACATTCGCGACTATCTTGCCGAAGAAAATGCAACGCTTGATGACGTTGTTGACATCACAACGTTTCTTGTCGACATGGAAGAGTTTGCGGGATACAACCGAGTTTACGGCGAATTTTTTAAACCTGAAAATGGACCAGCTCGAACAACGGTGGCCGTATCAGAGTTGCCACATCCTGATTTGCGAATCGAAATCAAAGCCATGGCTTTTAAACCAGTGGAGAACTAATTTGAGCTCTCTACCTAACGATTCAGTTTTAAATTTCATTGACGGCAGATATGTCGAACCACAATCGAAGGATTGGTTGGAGAATGTGAATCCGGCCGATGGTTCAGTCGTTGGACGAATCGCGAATTCGAATCAAGCCGACGTCGATGCGGCTTACGCTGCTGCCAAAAATGCAAGTGACGCTTGGTCAAACACAACCGTTGAACAACGATGTTCGATTCTGCTTAAACTTGCTCAACTCATTGACGACAACCTTGATTTGTTGTCCGTCGCCGAGTCAGAAGACAGCGGCAAACCGGTTTCTCGCGCACGAACGATTGAGATCCCGCGGGCGGCTGCGAACTTTCGATTCTTTGCCAGCGCGATTACTCAATTCTCTAGTGAAGCCCACGAAAGCCTCGGACAGAACGCGATCAATTTCACGCTGCGTCAACCGATCGGCGTCGTCGGTTGCATCTCGCCTTGGAATTTGCCGCTGTATTTGTTCACCTGGAAAATCGCACCCGCAATCGCAGCAGGAAATTGTGTGATCGCCAAGCCAAGCGAACTGACACCCCGAACCGCGGCGATGATGGGCGAACTATGCAACGAAGCCGGATTGCCGCCTGGTGTTTTAAACATCGTTCAAGGGTCAGGCGGAACCGCTGGCCAAGCGATGCTTGAACACCCCGGCATCAAAGCCATCTCTTTTACGGGCGGAACGGAAACCGGACAGCATGTCGCGCGGACGGTTGCTCCGCAGTTTAAGAAGTTATCACTTGAGTTGGGCGGCAAGAATCCAAACATCATCTTTGCCGATTGCAATTATCAAAAAGCACTGGCAACGACCGTTCATTCTTCGTTCGCCAATCAAGGTCAAATCTGTTTATGTGGCTCTCGGATTTTCGTTGAAGCCTCTGTCTTTGAGCGATTTAAAACTGACCTGGTGGCAAAAACCAAAGAGCTAACCATCGGCCACCCAGATCTACCCGAGTCGCAAGTTGGCGCGATGGTATCCCAAACCCATTACGAAAAAGTGCTTTCATATTTCGACGTGGCGAAAGAAGAGAACGCGAAGATCCTTTGTGGAGGCGGCGCTGCAAAGGTCGACGGATTCGAAAACGGATTTTATATCCAGCCCACGCTGATCGAAGTCTCAACCAACCAGTGTCGCCTAAACCAAGAAGAGATTTTTGGCCCCATCGCGACCATCATGCCTTTCGAAACGGAATCGGACTTGATCGAAATGGCCAACGACGTTCGCTATGGTTTGTCCGCTACGATTTGGACCAGTGATGTGAATCGAACCATGCGACTTTCGAAAAAAATCGACTGCGGCGTGATCTGGGTAAACACTTGGTTGATGCGTGATCTCCGAACGCCGTTTGGCGGAATGAAAAATTCGGGCGTCGGACGAGAAGGCGGATTGGAAGCGCTTCGTTTTTTCACCGAGCCCAAAAACGTTTGCATCGCGTTTGACTGACCATTACGGCAGATCGCGAACGTCATCAACTTGGACGGCGGCATCGAGGCTTGGAAACTGAATCTGCTCCCGGTTGAGTCGTATGTTGGCGACATAGTCGTTTCAAGCTAAGGCATCCTCAGTCATTGCCGTGCTTGATTTGGCTTAAGAGAGTTTGATTTCAGTTTTCAAAGAAAAGAAATAGAAGAGAGACGTTAAATGGAATTTTTGATGCAACCATGGCCGTGGTGGTTTTCCGGAATCTTGATTGGGTTAACCGTTCCACTTTTGTACTACTTCGCTGGGCAGGGGTTTGTGATCTCAACAAGCCTTACTTCAAGGATTTTGATAAACGAAAAGGGCTTTGGACATTGATGTTTGCCACTGGAATTGCGATTGGAGGTTTTATCTCGACGACTTATTTATCTTCGACACCGATTGAGTTTCTGCCTGAGTCGTTTATGAGCATCGGTGGCGCGATCCGTCTATTCATCGGCGGCATCTTGATCGGATTCGGTACTCGCTATGCAGGAGGATGCACTTCAGGACATGCGATTACCGGAATTGCGAATCTGAATTGGCCAAGTCTCGTAGCAACTATCTTCTTCTTTGTGGGTGGCTTGGGAGTTACTTGGGGTCTTGGTCGTTTGATCTTTTAAAGGAATTTGCAATGTCTTCAGTGTCAAATCAACCCGAATCGATAGCGTCTGAAAAAATGGCGCCGGATAAAATAGCGCCGGGAAAGGGCATTGATCACAACCAAAGTATTTCATCGCTCGCGTTGACGATGTCGCTCGTTTTGGGCGTCTACTTTGGCATTGTGTTGACGAAGTCCGAGGTCGTTCGCTGGCAACGCGTTCACGACATGTTTCTTTTCAATGAAGCCCACATGTATCTCATCATTGGTGTGGGTGTCGTCGTGGCGATGCTTTCCATGCTGGTGATTAAGCGGCTTCAAATGAAAACGATTGAAGGCAAACCTATCAAATACAAGCCAAAGCCTTTCCACACCGGAGTCATCATTGGCGGAACATTGTTCGGCGCTGGATGGGCAATTACTGGTGCATGCCCTGGCCCGATTTACGCGCAGATTGGCAGCGGTGTTTGGATGGCATTATTCACGTTGGCTGGAGCTATGGTTGGAATGTACTGTTACGCTTTGTTGAGAGAAAAGTTACCTCACTAACAAATGACAAATCGCGTATATCGGTTCGCGCGAGCGAAAACGCACAAGTCGCGCGCTGCTCAATAGCAAGCAAGCAACAATCATGGTTCGAAGCTTGCAAATTCACGGTAAGCTGAATCAAAAGCTCGAATCGAGAGTTCTGGCACGATGATTGCGAAGTT
>CAYMFZ010000303.1:0-2956 GCA_964389585.1 uncultured Pirellulaceae bacterium
GCCCAAGCGATACGCCCAGTAGTACGAGATCGACTTTCGCACACGTGGCAAACCCGCCAGCTCCAAAACATCGTTGATCCAACCCCAGCAGTTGACTGGATCGTCTTGCGACAGAAAGTAAGCGCTTCCGCAAACAGGCGAACCGGGTTCCATCGCTTCGGCAGCTTGGATGTGTGCCATCGCAGCATTGTCGATGTAAATCGTGTCGACTTGATTCGTGCCATCGCCAACTCGACGTAGCTGTTTGGCTTTGGCTCGACGGATAAGTCGCGGAATCAAGTGTCGATCGCCAGGTCCCCAGATCAAGTGTGGCCTCAATGCGCAAGTCATCAACTCTCTATCATCATCCGCTTCAAGAACGTACTTTTCGGCAAGGGCTTTTGAATGTGGGTAATGACAAAGCCATTTTTTTGAATACGGCGTCGACTCATCAACGTTCATCTGATGCTCGCCATTAAACGTGACGCTAGGACTGCTCGTGTAGACTAGCTTTGGCACGTCATGTTGAAGGCAGGCTTCGACGACGTTGCGGGTGCCGATCGTATTGGTGCCATGGAAATGCTTCCACGAACCCCAAATGCCAGCGACCGCGGCGGTGTGAAAGACGACATCCTGACCTTTGCAGGCTTCGTGCATACTGTCAAAACTACGAACGTCTCCATGGACGGTTTCGACACTCAAGGCAGAGATCATCTCATCTCGACGTCGCGTCATCGCGGTGACTTCGTAACCTCGTTCAATCAATTGACGTACGAGGTTTGAGCCAAGGAATCCATTGGCTCCGGTGACTAATGCCTTCACAGGAAAATACTCTGGGCGAAACTAAAGGCTGCAATGCAAGATGACAAACAATTGGTTGTAGAAAACGATCTTTCTCGCTTAATATCTTAACCGATGTTTCAACTTCAACGACCCGTCTGAGTTGCTTTTTCGTAGGACAAAGTTGGATTGAATATTCGCAACTTCGACGTGTAGTTTGAAACTCAGACAGACCAAAGCCAGTCGCAATGCTTTGGTACTGGCCTGCATTCGAAACTTACAAGCGAGTACAATCGAGGCACTGCTCACTCACAAATTGAATTGAATCATGAACCGTTTAACTCCCGTCTTGCTTCTGCTGTTGATCGCGATTGTCGCCAGCTTGCCGGGGTGCAGTAAGACGAAAAAAAGTAGCGATGTTTCGAATTCGGAATCACCAACACAAACGGATCAAGTTGGTGTTTCAGGCGATCAAGGCTCCGATGAAACACTGACGGAAAATGAAAAGCGAATTCAGGCACTGACTAGGTCTGAAGAATTACTGCAAAGTTTCGCAGACCAATTCAGCCAACTTTCCAAGTCGATGGTCGATAGGAATATTGAAGACAATTCCATCGTTGACCTCCAGCTGTTCTTCATGCCCAAGCTCAATCATCGAGGCCTTGGTGCTTTTGACTTTGAAGAAGCGATTGCCGACGCTGGCCACGGTGATTTAGCCATTCATCTTGAGTGGCCGATCGACAGCGAGTCAAAGGAGGTTCAAAGCTCTGATGTTTGGGCTTCTTTGCTTTCGCAAATTCGATTCGAAGACTGTCAAATCGGAACTCTCTCCGCAATTTTTGAGGACGGCAATCTCGTAACCGAAACGAAAATCGAGGGTCGTCTAAAGATGCCAGACACGCGTGTGGTTGGTGTCAAAGCCTACCAAACGTTGACTTGGAGTGAGGTCGCGTCTGGTGGTTGGCGAATTTCAAATTGGGATCAGACGAAATTCAGTTTGATTGCCGCGCCGCAACCGCTATTCACCGACGTGACTGCAGAAGTGATTCCTGACGAAGCAACGCGAGCGAAAATTCAGAACTCATCGCATGTCGATTTGATTCTGCGGAATTCCAAGATCGCAGGTCCGAATCTCAAAGACTCGCAATACAAATACAAACACTTCAACGATTGGGAGTCAGCCTATCAGTATCCAGGGGTAAGTGTTGTCGACTTAGATCAAGACGGTTTTGATGACTTGTTTGTTACGGATCGCTGGCAATCGGGGCAACTACTTCGCAACACAGGCAAAGGGCAATTCGAAGACGTCACTGAGCAAGTCGGATTGGAAGTTAAGCAGCTTGCGAACAGTGCTTTGTTCGCGGATTTTGACAATGATGGTGACTCAGACGTATTTGTTGGCGGGACTTTGGCTCCCAGTCAGTACTTTGAAAACGTTGATGGAAAATTTCAAAGGGACGAATCGCTTGATGACGAATTGGAATTCGTAAAATTCGTTGTTTCAGGGTCGGTCGTTGATATTAACGGTGATGGATTGCTCGACCTGTACCTCAATACCTACGGATTGGGCACGGGTGATACGACGGAGTGGATTGAAGATTCAGTCCGACTTGCTGATCGAGTAAAAATGCGACTCAAAGTCGAGCGTTCCCATTTCTTTTTGGATCGGGCGGGGGCGCCAAACATTGTGTTGCTAAATAAAAATGGAACATTCGAACGCGCTGAGATTGACGACACACTGGCGCAATGGCGCAATTCCTATCAGTCAGTCTGGGCCGATTTCGATGATGACGGCGATCAAGACGTCTACTTGTGCAATGATTTCTCGCCAGATTGTTTCTTGCGCAACGATACGCAGCGCGGCTCCACGGACTTGAAGTTCGTTGACGTCTCAACTGAGTTGGTGCCGGGTGGCACGATGGGGTTCGGGATGGGGGCGAGTTGGGGTGACTTCAACAACGACGGCCAACAAGACCTTTACGTTTCAAATATGTATTCAAAAGCCGGCAATCGAATCGTCGCTCAGTTCGATGGTGTCGATGAACGCGTGAAAGTCTCCGCACGTGGGAACTTTCTGTACGAAAACAACGATGGAAAGTTTAAGCAAGTTGCCGGAACCGATGCTGGCGATCAAAAAATATCTCAAGTCGGTTGGTCGTTCGGAGGGCAGTTCGCGGACTTCGACAATGATGGTGAG
>CAYMFZ010000303.1:2966-5636 GCA_964389585.1 uncultured Pirellulaceae bacterium
TTACGTGCCAAGCGGATTTTACACGCCGCCCAACGAAGTTCGTAAAGAAGGTGATTGGTGAAGTTGCCTCTGGCGCACGGTCGTGCGAACTGATCCGTCTCGTGACAGAGACTTTATGCGAGCCAAGCAGTGGGGCGACGGCGCGATTAATATTGTTCTATTCGAAGCCGCCGAAGAATCCGATGGCGATGGTCCTCCATTTCGTAGTGCTCCCTTTAGCGGTGGCGAACGCAATCGTTTGTTTATGCGACGCGATGGAAATTTTGACGAGATGAGTTTGGTGTCGGGCGCAGATTTTCGTCAGGACGGTCGCGGGTTCGCTTTGCTGGACTACGACCGCGATGGCTTTATGGATATGGCGATCGTCAGTCCCAACAAGCCGCGATTTCGAATTGTCAAAAATCTAAATGGCGAACGTCTGGGAGAATCTCAGGGAAAGAGAAATCGTTTCGTCGAAATTGAATTGATCGGCGGCCAGAAAAGTTCTGTTCCGTCGAGCGAATGGAGTTCACGCGATCCAATTGGCGCGAAAATCTTAGTCACAACCGGTGATACTCACCGAGTATTCCAACTTTCTTGTGGCGAGGGTATCTCAAGCCAGAATTCAAAACAGATCCACGTTGGGCTTGGTGAAGCCGAGAAAATTGATTCGATTGAGGTCACTTGGCCCAGTGGAAAAACGACGAAGCGTGTCGATGTTTCGCCTAGTTCGCGGATCAAAATTTGCGAAGACGAGACGGATGACAAATAGAAAACAACAATAAGTCAGGAAATACAATGGACTCGCTACTTTTGTTTGTGTTTGCTGTTGTCTCGATTTTCGCGCACGATGAACCCGATCCTGTTATGTACTGGGATTTCAATCCGAAGTTCATCAAAGGCCAAATTCTAGTCGCACAAAAAGGCCCTAATCTGAAGGTGCCTAATGACTTCAAGTCCTCAAAAATCAACGGTGTTCCTGCTGTCGTCAGTATGGGGACTTCTCCCACGTTGGTTGCGAATGCCGACGCAGCCAAACGAGTGCTTTCGAAACTTCCACAGGAACAATTAACGGTTTCCAGTTGGGTGTCTGTCGACCAATCAAAAAACTACGGAGGAATTGTTGGCTTTCTACAAGACAACGGCGACAACGAATCAGGCTGGGTGCTTGGGTACAACCAAGAAAGTTTCTACGTCGGATTGGCGTCGGCTGAAAATCAAAGAATGACGTATTTGGTGGGCAAGACGAAATACGAATTGGGAAAAATGTATCATGTCTGCGCGACGTATGATGGCAAAGAACTCGCTTTGTACGTCAACGGTCGGCGTGATGCGATTAGCAAAGATCAATCAGGTAACGTGCGCTATCCGGACAAAGCAGTCTTGGCGGTTGGTGGCTACGTCGACGACAACGAGAACTTTCCACATGCAGGGACTTTGCGTTCGGTCTTGATCTACGACGAAGTCGCGACCGCGAAAGGTATTTTGCAACAATTTGAGTCAGAAAGAATGTTGGCGGAAGCCCCTGCAAGAATAATAGCCCGTCCGATTTTAGGATTCGAGGCTAAGCCGTTTCTTCAAATGGCGGCTACAGATTCGATGACGGTGAGCTGGGCGACCAACACCCCAACGAATGGTCAACTTTTTTGGGGCGAGACGGATGAATGCAAAAACAGCATGCCCATTTCTCAAAACTCGAAAGTTCATCAAGTTCGCATTAAGGGCCTGCAATCAGATACTCAGTATTTTTATCGAACCGAGTCTGCTGTGGCGTCTGGCGCGGAATCGAACGAGGACGAGACGGAGGCATTGATTTCGGATGTAAGTACGTTCGAAACTGCACCCAAAACCGATTCGCCGATTGTGTTTGCCTTGATATCCGACACGCAGGGCAATCCTGAAGTCGCAAACAAGATGGCCAAATTCGCTTGGTCGCAACGACCTGACTTTTTGGTAATCCCTGGCGACCTAACTGATACGGGAACGGTGTTGGAACACTGGACTGAGCAATTTTTTCCGTCCATGGATGTTTTGATCAGTCGGGTACCAATGTATCCCGTCTTGGGAAACCACGAGCGGAACGCACATTACTACTACGACTTCATGGCGTTGCCTGATCCGGAATACTACTACACGTTTGACTATGGACCCGCTCAGTTTTTTATGATCGATTCCAATAAGAAATGTGATGCCGGTTCGGAACAATATGTTTGGTTGGAAAAACAGTTGAAGGCATCCCAAGCGAGTTGGAAGATTGTCGTTCATCATCACCCAGTTTATAGTTCGGACGAAAATGACTACGGAAATCTATGGAAGCAAAACAAATCAAGCCAAGGAGACATGAACGTTCGAGCGATGAGCAAGCTCTATGATCAGTTCGGTGTTGATGTTGTTTTCAACGGTCACATTCATAGTTACGAAAGGACTTGGCCGGTTAAAGATGGCAAAGTCGTTGATCGGGGTGGCGTTCAGTATTTTATCACTGGCGGCGGAGGAGGATCACTTGAGACTGCCGGCCCCAGCAGGCCAGCGTTTCAAAACACGGTCAAACGCGGTCATCATTACGCAATGGTTCGGATCAACGGCGACGTGTTTGAGTTTCAAGCATACGACTTGGAAGGAGTGCTATTTGATACCTTGCGTTTTGATCGAAGGAAATGATTAGAGGGTATTTCAAAACCTGTAGTGGAC
>CAYMFZ010000303.1:5646-7032 GCA_964389585.1 uncultured Pirellulaceae bacterium
TCGAAGGAAATGATTAGCTTGAAAGCTGCTTCTATTCTCCCTCTTCTTACTTTTTCCTTTTCAAGAATCTAGGAAGTGGTTTCAACTCGACTTCTTTCACCGATTGAAGGTAATCCAAAACGTCTTTCGAATCTTCTTGTCCGACTTGAGCATGGAAGTGCAAGCTGAAGCCGTGCGGGCCTTTGGAATCGATCAACTTCGGTTGCAGCGTCAACATGGCTTTCACGGTTTCAAGCTGACCAAGCATCGTCGCGCAGAATAAGTCGGGTCTTGCACCTTTGCTGAGTAGATACTCGACAATGTCTTTTCGTCCCATGTGGGAAGCACCGCCCAATGCCGTTTCCCAGTCCCCGGAACCCCAATCGAGAGTTGCGTTTAGCAAGCCAGGCTCACGGTCATACAGCATCTCAACCATTTTGAGGTCCGAGTGAGCGTAAATCACAAAATCCGCCGCCATCTGGCGATTGATCTGCTTATTGTTCCAACTTGGTTTGAATTTAGGCGGTTCGTAGTCTCGCTCAAATTCCATTTCCTCAGGGAACTTCTCTTCCTTCTTTTTCTCCTCATCCTGAGTCGCGTTTGGTTTCGGCTTACCTTCATCCTGAGCAACGACCAGTCCGGCACCTGTCGCCGCGATCAAACCGGCCGAGGCTGCTGCGAAAGATCGACGACTTAATTTAGTTTGCGACATGGTTTGCCTTTGGGATTTCTAGATGGTTTGATTTGTCAGGCGAATACTGCGAATTACTGGTTGAGTGAAATAACTGTTGGAACTTCACTCAAACGTTATCGGGGTCAGGATGCTTCCATGGAGCGCGATAAGGCCGACTAAGTAACTTCGTCGCTTCTTCATCACCGATAACCGTATGCGTTTTCGGATCCCAGTTCAGTGTTCGGCCTAACTCCAATGCGATGTTTGCCAAAATGCAACTTGTCGCCGAGATATGGCCTTCTTCGATATCCGAGATTGGTCGCTCACGTGATTCGATACATTGAAGAAAGTCTTTCATGTGGCCTCGAACCGCCGGCGCGACATGCTTCTCAAGATCCTTTTCCGTTTTGTCTTCGGGGTATTGATCCAATTCGTAAATAACGTCTTGAGACTGGGGCTTGCCGCCTTTACCGATTGGTTTGAAGTCCCATTTGTTGACGCTTAATCGCAAGGTGCCATTTGATCCATACAGCGTCGCACCCCAGGGATACTCCGGGTCCGCCGCATGTCCGTAGGAACGGTGTTGCCACTGGACGCGGAGGTCATCGAAATCAAACGACGCCGATTGCGTGTCGGGAATATTTGCTTTGCTTTCCGTTTCGACAAAAATTCCACCTGTCGAAGCGACCCGTGTCGGCCAGCCGAGATCAAGCATCCAGCGAACGGTGTCGAGC
>CAYMFZ010000304.1:0-7019 GCA_964389585.1 uncultured Pirellulaceae bacterium
CGATTGCAATCCGCGTTTCCCAAATCGCTCCAGCAACCAAGGAACGATGATCAACTGGAACATCAATGCGAACCCAACACCGATCGCGCAAAACAATCCAAAGTTTCGGATCGCAGGAAAGTCGCTTCTCAACAGCGACAACATGCCTACGGAAGTTGTTGCCGCCGACACTACACAGGGTCGCCAACCGATTCTCAAAAGTTTTCTCGCATCGCCAATCGCATCGAGGCTGTAGCGAATCAAGTGAATACTGCCAGAGATTGCCAACACGAACACGAGTGCCGGAATGATCGACATCAAACCTCCGTACTTCGTATTACAAATCGGAATGAAGGCGACGCTTGTGATCGCCGCGCCCATCGCCGCAGTAAAAACAATCAAAGTCAACGCGACGTTTCGCAAACAAAACAAAGCCAGAAACGTTGACAACAAGACGGAGGGAATCAAGAAATCGCGAAAGGAGTTCGCCAACTGACTGTCGAGAAAAGTCGCGATGTAAGGATAGCCGCCGATGGCAATTTCATCACGACTTAGGCCCGTTTCATCAATCGCTTCCCAAACCACTTTCATTGATGGAATTCGATTTGCAGTCCCCTCTGTGGACAACTCCAAAAACGCGCAGGTGAGTTCAATATCCTCTGCACCAAAAAACACACCGCGCAGCCGATTCTGAATATTGCTTCGCGACAGTTTTAACTCACGCGTCAACCTTTCAGCCGCGTCAGCTCCAGACATGACTTGTTGAAAAAGATTCGAATCGTTGTGTTCGCGAATGAACTGAGTAAAGGCTTGCAACCGCGGATCGTCAATCGTGCAGCCATCCCACGTCAGGATTAAGAAGTCGTCGGAACCAAACTTTGACTCGAACAAATCGTAATCCGTTCGCGCGTCAGATTTGTCTGGCAACCACTGCAATACGTCTTCGGTATTGGACTGAAGTTTCGAAAGACCAAACAAACAAAGTGCGACACAAATAATTGCAAACGCAAGTCCGACAATATCAATCCGTTTCAATTTCGATCCCTGGTAGATTGGCACGATGGTTGGCAGCTTATCCCACGCTCCCTATCGGTCAATCGAGATTCTAAACTGCCAACGGACGAAACAACAGCGTTGACAAATCACCCGCCCGAAAAGTTGTGAGCCGTTGGCGCCAGCCGGCGCTAGCCTCGGGCCAGTGGAACGAGTGGCTTGTTTTGCCAGTGGTTCTGGCCCGAGGCTAGCGCCTTCGGCTCACTGTCGAACAACCTCTTGGTTTGGGATGGCTTCTTTGAAGAGAATCGCCACAACAGACAACATTCAGTAGGCCTGAATGCAAAGCAGTTCCGTGCCTTAGGCTTCCAGCCTGAGTCATTCCAATATCTCAAACTCGAAGCATTAGACACATTTTTACTGCCGACGACTTTGCTTTTCGGAAATAACCTGCTTGTAAAACTTTCCAAGCTTTTTGTCTTTGGCGCGTCGCTCTGCCATCGTTGCCGAGTTGCGTTCCTGCTCCGATTGAAGCTTTAGATAGTTCGCAACTCGACGTTGATCCAGTTCGCCTGATTCGACCGCTGCTTCCAAAGCACATCCAACGTCGCCTTGATGGCTGCAGTTTCGAAATTTACAACGCTCGGCAATTTGAATCACATCGTCGAAGAGATCAGCGACACCTTGAGCACAGTTTGCTGATCGAAACAAGGCTGCCAGCCCAAATCACGAAGCTCGTATTGCGTCATCTTTCACCGGCCATTCAACCAACAATGCAACTTTCTAGCACGCAGCTTAAGTTAGCGATCGTTCGAGGGAGAGCCCTCAGCCGAAAAGGTTCGCAACATTTCCACCAAATAGATGCAGCTGGTCAATCGCTACGGGGATCAGAGTTCGCGCACAGTCCGCTGAGCCTTCAGCGACTTTGGCATGAGCGACAGTCGTTGATTTCTCCGAAATCTAAACGAGCGTAAGAAATTCGAATCGCGTCGCCACAGATCGCAAAACTACCTTGCAACAACGTTTCGAAACAAAGCAACGACGCCAACCCAAACCGGGCGACGAGCAGACCTGACCAATCTGAATACTTACTAAATTCCCGATCGAACGTGAGCCATAGAACTTTCTGTAGAAGCTACGCACCGAAGCATCAGCCAAAATCAACTTTTCCTTTCTTGTCAGCTCCTCTCACCCATTTCAACAGACGAAAAATTTGCGATACTTAAAGAACGTATTGCCGAGTGTTTCAGCATAAAAGCAACCAGCACAAACCACCGAACCACAAGAAAATTGATATGAGCAAGTTGGCAACCGAGGCGTTTCCGAACATCGAGAAGATCAAATACGAAGGCCCCGATTCGGATAACGACTTGGCGTTTCGCTGGTATAACCCAGAAGAAATCGTCGAAGGCAAGTCGATGAAGGAGCACTTGCGATTCACTGTTTGCTACTGGCATACTTTTCGCGCGACGGGAGCCGATCCATTTGGTGCCGCCACGATGGTTCGACCTTGGGACGATGGGTCCGACTCGGTTGAGAACGCTTGCAATCGAGCCCGCGTCGCGTTTGAGTTTTTTGAAAAACTTGACGCACCGTTTTATGCATTCCATGACCGTGATGTCGCTCCCGAGGGAAGCTCGCTTCGTGAATCCAACGCGAACCTTGACGCGGTTGCTGATGTTTTGCTGGAGGAGCAAAATCGAAGCGGCGTCAAACTACTTTGGGGAACGGCGAACATGTTCTCCAATCCACGCTTCATGCATGGAGCCGCCACAACCTGCAACGTCGACGTTTTCACTTACGCCGCCGCGCAAGTCAAAAAGGCGATGGAAGTCACGCATCGACTTGGCGGAGAGAATTACGTTTTTTGGGGTGGTCGTGAAGGTTATCAAAGCATCTACAACACGGACATGAAGCGAGAACTCGATCACCTCGGTCGCTTCTTTCACATGGCCGTTGATTACGCCAAAGAGATTGGGTTCACAGGTCAATTCTTGATTGAGCCAAAACCCAAAGAGCCAACGAAACACCAATACGACTCAGACGCGGCGGCTTGTTTGAATTTCTTGCGTGCCTATGACTTGATGGATCACTTCAAGCTCAACATCGAAACCAACCATGCGACACTGGCTGGTCACTCAATGATGCACGAGCTTGAGTACGCCGGCATGCAGGGTGGGCTTGGTTCGATCGATGCCAATACGGGTGACATGTTGCTGGGCTGGGACACGGATCAGTTCCCAACCGACTACTACCTGACAACGCAAACGATGTTGGTTTTGCTGAAGTACGGTCTCGCACCGGGCGGCGTGAATTTCGATGCGAAAGTTCGTCGGGAAAGCTTTGAGCCCATCGATTTATTCTACGCTCACATCGGCGGCATGGACGCATTCGCTCGTGGTTTAAAAATCGCAGCCGCCATTCGCGCCGACAACGCAATCCAAAACGTGGTCGACGATCGTTACAGCAGTTGGAATTCTGATCTGGGCAAGAAGATCGAAAGCGGCTCCGTCGGACTCGCCGATCTCGAAGCCATCATGCTTGAAAAAGGCGATTCAGCCGGCAACACAAGTGGCCGACAGGAATTGCTGGAGAATATCGTGAACCGATATCTGGATAAGGCTTAGAGCCTATCCCATAACTATGGTGACCGTAAAATTCCATGTGATAGTGAGCCGTAGGCGCTAGCCTCGGGCCGGAACAATCAGCAAAATAAGCCATCCGAATTCGCTGGTCCAAACCTGACGCCAACCGCTCACAAGTTTTGGGATAGGCTCTTAATATCGAATAGACCAGATTGAAATTGGCATCGAAAACCCCGGCGGCCCGCTACTCGATTCTAGGGGTCACCTAGCGCTCGTCGCGATCCGCGAGGGTGCGATGTTCCCACGCTCGCTTTGGGCTAACGAAGGTTAGTCAGATATCATTGAGAGGAATTGTTAGCGTCGAAGTCAGGTAAAGTCTTAGATGAGATTGATTTAGAAATGACTGTGCCGCTATCCATCTGCACACCAATGAGTCTGATGTTAGAAATTTTCGTGAGCTAATAGGCATCGACTCAAAACGAAAATGTATACATTCGAAAAACTTGCTCCCCTCTCCCCACGAATTCGGATTGAGCTTGATCAAGTGGCGGACCGAAAGCGTCCGAATTCGCGGGGAGAGGGGAGCTTACGCCGCTGGCCTGTACCGCACCGTTGATCTTATAAACAGGCATGCCGCGACAACAAGCGCGAAGTCTCAATCTAGATGGATCGCTGAGAAGAAGCTGATTCGGGCGTAACGGCCGTTGTTCTCTCTATCCGGCCCCAAGTCTCGCTCCCCACGACTACCTAAGCCATCCTTTTGATCTTGGATTTTCCAGCGTCAACCGCTGACTCGACTGCGTTTGTGAGTTCGCTCGTTCGGAATGGTTTGGCGATGACGGAAACGACTTGTTCACTGCGTCGATATTGATCGAGCTGTGTGTCACTGTAGCCACTCATCAAAACGATTGGGACATTGATACCATCACGCGCGATGCGGGCAAGAATTTCTTCCGCTCCCAATTTTGGCATTACGACGTCGAGCAACACGCAATCAATTTTTGGTTGATTCCGTTTCAGAATTGCCATTCCAATCTCGCCGTCTGTTGAAACGATTGTGTTCCAATTTTCAAACTCCAAAACGGCTTCGGCCAGACTCAAAACCGACGCTTCGTCATCAATCACCAAGACCGTACCTTTGACTGATGGAGCATCACATTCGACAATTCATCGAGTGTTGGCAGTTGCATCGCCGGAACTAAAACGTTGCTCGATTCAGAATGCGTGGCTTGTAAAAATTTCGGTAGAAAAATTCGAAACCGTGTCCCAGCTCCCGGCTCGCTGGTAACCCGAATCAAGCCATCGTGCCCGTTTACTATTCCGTAAACGACTGACAATCCCAAGCCACGTCCAGACTCGCTGACCGAATAGAAAGGCTCAAAAATCCGGTTGGCATCATCGAGTTTGAGACCTTTTCCAAAATCTATTACCTCAAAATAGACAAAATCGCCGCCATCTTGCCGCGTTCCATACAGCAGCGGCTCTTCGTTTACGTTTTCGATAGACTCTTTGCCGGTTCGAACGACGATCTTCGATCCATCTTCAGAAGCTTGGCTTGCGTTCGAAACCAGATTCAACAAAACCTGTTCAATCTGGGTTGTGTCGACTTCCGCCATCAATTTTTCTGTATTGGTATCGACCACTAGCTCGATCGACTCGCCAGCCGTTGCCGTCAAGACGAGCTTCATGTCTTCTGCGATCTTGTTGATGTCGACCGCCGAACGCTCGATCTGCTGCTTACCCGCGTAAGCCAACATTTGGCGACTTAGGTCAGCCGCCTTTTCAGCTGACGCGATGATTTGCTGAACTCGTTTCGAAGAAAAATCGTCAAGATCTTTATTGCTTTTCTCCAACAACTCGGCATTGCACATCACGCCGACGAGCAAATTATTAAAGTCATGTGCGACGCCGCCGGCCAGCATTCCAAGACTTTCCATCCGCTGAAGTCGATTAACGCGATCCTGTAGAACATCACGCATCTCGCGAGTAATTCGCGAAGTCTCCTTCTCGTCCGACAATTGACTCGTCACCAGTCTCAAACGACTGCGCCCAAGCAACCAGGTCACCGCCAGCCCAAACAACGCCAGAGTTAACGCCGTGTACAACAACATCTTCTGCAGCCAATCCGCTCGTTTTTCTGCGACATCGAGACTAGCTGATTTTTGGGCAATGGTTGCCGCTAGTTTCGATTCTTTTTCTGCCGAACGTGTTTCTTGAAGTTCCTTCTCTTTTTGCGTGGCGACCAACTGCTGACGATAACGAAGCGCCTTGGCATCCGCGTCCTTGGCTTTGTTGATGTGCTCTTCAGACGAAAGCAAATTGGCGTACTTCATCGCCTTGGGTGCATCGCCATCACTGGCGTAGATCATCACGGCGTGCCGATAAAGCGTGTCACGCAACACCCACGATCGAAAACAGGCGTAGTCCATTCCCTCTGCTTCTTGAATGTATTCTCGAGCCTTAGTCGTGTTGCCGCAGTGATATTCCATTAACGCCAATTGAACCAGCGACTCAAAAATGTACGCTCCCATTTTGACCTGGCGAGCGACCTTCAAACATTGCTCGTAGCGATCACGAATCGGCTCAACTTGCTTTTTTAACTCCGCAAGTTGGGTTTCAGTCAAATTCTCGACAGGTCCATTCTCTTCGAGATACCCAAAGTAAGCTTGTTGCATTTCGGCGAACGCGATCATCAAGAGCGAACGGACTTCGAACAGGTGGTACTTCTCTTTTTTGGAAAACTCGACCGCTCGCGTTAACAACATGAACGCCTTGAACAAGTCGCCGTCGACTTTCGCCTCATGAGCATTAAGCAACATCAAATTGACTTTGCCTGTCCCGTAGTCATGCTCTTTGGCAAGCGTTGCCAGTTGCTCTCGAATCTTCAAAATCGACGGCTCTTTGGGAGAGAGCTTGCCCACAAACACTTTCGATGTTGCCGTCATGTACAGGTAGCTCATCAAGTAATGAGGGTCGCCCGTTTCATCGGCTGCGATTCGCATTTGATCAAGGAAACGATTCGGATCATATTCCTCGTCTTCATTCACGATCGTGTAACCAAAACGTGAGGCGAGGAATTGCGCGCGAAACCTTGCGTCGCCGCCCTCATCAAATTTAGCAATCGCTTGGCTGAAGAAGTCTTCTGACTTTGTTGAGTCGTATTTGTAAGCCGTCCAAACCGCCATATCCATTAGTGCTGCGGCTTCTGCGTCTTGATTGCCGGCATCGCGAGCCAACTTCAACGCCGTCGCGGACCACTCCAATGCCATATCAACGTCGTAATGAAACACGACATCGATCATTTTTAGAATTGAATCCAACTGTTCTGGTGAACCAGGCGCGGCGGCATCGTACAATTCCTTGTACTTAAAGAAATGGGTTGGTTGTCCATTCGCTGTTCCTGCGATGAACCAGATGGCTGCAATCACAACGAATGTCAAGCAACTCGATCGCATTTTATTA
>CAYMFZ010000305.1:0-5269 GCA_964389585.1 uncultured Pirellulaceae bacterium
TGCCTCTGGTCAACGGATCGACTGCGCTCCCAGACAAACCAAAATCAATCAGTTTGATTTTGTTGTTGCTGTCGACCATGACGTTGCCGGGTTTGAGGTCAAGGTGCAACAGATTCTTGTCGTGAACCTCCGTTAGCCCGACGACGATTTGGCGGACGATATCTAACGCCGTTTCAGAATCAACTTTGCGCCCTTCGGCCCATTCGTCCAGCGATTGACCATCGATAAATTCAAGTACGAGGTATGGGCGACCTTCAAAACTCTCAACAGCAAAACATTGGGCAACGTGGGGGCATTGAAGTTTTGCCAAAGCCCGACCTTCACGCAAAATCAAATTCGAATGGGATTTCTTTAAACCCTTGGGGTAAAGCTTGATGACGACCTCACGCTGCAGGTCTTCGTCATCGGCAACAAAGCAAATTGCCTGACCGCCCATTCCGATGATTCGCTTGATTTTGAATTTGCCGATTCGCGTTTGGTCAGCCAGAAATTGAACGTCGTTCTTTTCATTGACTTGGTCAACTAGATTCGTCAACAACGATTCCATTTCGTCTTGGTGGTTCTGAATCACGATTGGTTCTTGCTTAAGATGGCTTGAAGTTGACGCAATGAATTTTTGTAAAGCGTTTTCAATCGTTGCCTTGAGATGTTGAGTTTGTCAGCAATCTCCACGAATGATGCACTGCCAAAAAATCGCAAGAACAAGATTCGGTGCTCAATTTCTGGCAGTTGATTTAGCGCTCGCAATAGTTGACTGACGATTTCTTCTGATTCGATTGCTTCACTCGGTGAGCGGTCGTACGAAGGTTCGTCATTTCCGTCGATTGGCTGTTCCAATTCAACAGCGCGCTTTTGTGCTTGATGACGACGAAGATTTTTTGCCAAGTGACCTTTGGCCAGGGTGGCAAGGTGAGCCTGGTCCAAATCGGAATACTCATCATCCAACGACTCGAGGCCGTCTCTCCAGATTTGAATTTCGGTTTCCTGAATGATATCGGAGGTTTGAAAGCGGGCTGGGGCAATGCCGTTTCGGTTCGAAACAACCCGACGTATTCTGCCCCTTCGTGTTTCACGAGTATTGTTGTTTTCTTTCAATTTCATTCCCTTGTGTTTTGCCCTCTTAATTCTAGCAAGAGCAAAATCGAAGTGAACGGATAAAGCGTTTTGAAGGTCAAAGTATAAATTTGACTTTTTTCGAGATTGGCCAACCATGCGACGCTCAGTTCGGTATTCGATTCTTAGGCCATTCGATTTGATGAAGTCTTTCATAAGATTTTTTGTCGAATTGTCTGGCGAAAGGCTTGTTGTCAGAAATATGGATATTCCTTTTTGGTCGATTAAGGATGAGCCAGACAAGCAAGTTAGTGGAATGTACTTGTTCGGAAACGACATATATGTGCACAACAACCTGTTAAAACGTCCCAAAGAGGGTCCTGGTTATGTGACTCTTGGATTTGACGGAATTCACCTTTGGGGAGGTGCGAGAGCCCATTTCATGAACAACGAAGTATTAGCAGGCGACGATGGAATCGGTTTGTTTCCTCAACGAATTAAATCCTTCGGAGATTGTCCCAATCCATATTTCAATTTCAACATTTCGGGCGCCGAAATTTTTAATAATCGGCTTAGTTCTTTGGGGGCACGGGCGTTCGCGTGTGGTATTCCATTTGGGCCGACCACAGCATCAGAAAATGATGAAATCATGACATGTGAGACGAAATATATTCGAGCGAGAAACCTGGCTGGAAATTCCGGAGGTGTGAACGCAATGGTCGCTGTACTTAGTTTGCCCGCTTCCTTAAATGCGGCCTATTCTGGCAATCCAATTCCGCCGGCTCAAGTTCATCATGTCCGAATTGAAGACGTTGTTGTAGTAGCGGATTGGACGTCGATTGGTCAGACCGAGGATGGCAGTCCATTGCAAGTGGATCCCAGTTTTCCTCAACAAAGTATTGTAAAGCATCGTGGAGTCGAGATGACGACAAATGATGTTGGGAGTTTAAGCAATATTACGCTGGTTAATGTCAATACTATTGGGGCAACGAAGTTTGGTCTTCTAATCAGTCAACGAAGTGCCTTTCAAGTAGCTAATCAAGACATCGTTATTCATGATTGCTACTTCGATTCTCGTGATCCGCGCAAAAAAATGCCAGTTTCAAGTCGTCCGCCTGGATGGCCAAATACACCAAACTATTTTCCTGGGTTTAACTACTACCAAGAAGGTGTTTACCAAGAGTTTAAAATTGACGGAGCAAGTGCGGTTACCAAGCCAGAAACCTTATTTTTAGGCGAGGTTGATGGAATAGAAGACTAGAGGTTCAGCCAGTACCGCATGCGAAATCAAAGTTGAGCACCTCGGAAGAGGTGCTTTTTCGTTTTGCATGGGTAGAGTGTCATTGTTTTGCCGACTGCCTTAGTAATGCCAAAACCGTCTTGGAGTCGATTTCTTCTGCGGAACTGAAATTGATGTGACGACGGAATTTGCCGTTGCCTTGCAGAAGGCCTTTTGGGTCTTTTAGTTTGGTGCCGTTGGCGAACGACAGTTGGACGTGTTGTTTGTAAGCGAATACTCCACAGAATTGCCCTTCCTTTTCGTTCGGTTTAACGGTGTAAAGAATTCCGCCGTATTTCTCAACCGTTTGCGATTTGGGTGCCGCTTGACGAACCAGTTCGTCGAGGACCTTTGTGATGACTCGCTTTTCAGTCTCATTCATAGGTTCTCTTCAGTTGAACTGTGGTGATTGGTTAACGAACTCTTAAGTCATCCAAACTCGTAAGTCTTCGAACTCTTAAGACATCGCCTTGATTGAATCGAATTAAGAAAGCCAAATCCAAGCCAATTTGGCTATGGCTTAACACGAACCAGTTTCATTATTCGCCCAGAGATATTCCAGTCTTGGACGTATAAGTTTCCTTCGGCGTCCCAATAAGATCCGTGAGTTCCACTGAAGACGCCTTCGATCCATTCGGATTGAGGAATCTTGAACTGCCCGCCCTTTTTAGGATCAGGGTTGTATCCGAGAACGGCCATGATCGTGTTCGATTTGTCCAAAATCACAACACGGCCTTTCAAGTCCGGCACCGAAACGTAATCGCCTTGAATCGCAACGGACGTTGGCATTCCGAGTCCCGTGATGACTTCTTCAATGAACTCGCCATCTAGAGAGTAGTGAAGCAAGCGTCCTTTTGGTTCGTGATTGCGATCGCAAATCAGCAAACGGTTTGGTTCGTAGCGAGTGTCGAGCGTCATGCCATGCGCGGTTTTTAACTGCTTCATGCCATTCCCGTATTCTCCAAAGTGCGACAGGTACTTTCCCGTTTTGTCGAATCGAAAAATGTGGTTGCTGGCATAGCCATCGGACAAATAGATGTCACCATTGGCCGCGACGGTGATTGCCGTTGGATTGAACTTTTTCAACTCGAGTCCGGACTCTTCTGGGAAAGGAAGCTTCAGAACAATCTCGCCGGTTCGCGAATTGAGCTTTATCCCTTCCGCGTTCTGATTTCGGGCGGCATAAATAAATTCGTTGTCACCTTCTGCTCGAATTTCCAGGTCATGACAATTCGAATATTCTTTTCCAATGTAAGACTTTAAAACTTTTCCGTCTGCCGAAAAAACAAAAATCCCTGCTTTGGCGCTCGTGTAAATGTGTCCAGCAGTATCAACAACGACGCCTCCGTGAGTTGAGCCAATCGCCGAATTTCCGTCTGGCCGAAGTCCCCATCCTGGTACCGTGTCGAACGTCATCAAGCCACAACCCATTCGAACAGGCGTTGCTTTTTTCGTCACCTCTTGAGCGTGAGCAAAGTTTGAAGCCAGTAAAGCCATCAGCGTGAATGCCGAGATTGACTTGAATGCAATTGGACAAAACTTCATCGCTTGATCTCCGATATAGAATTACAAAACAAGCTTAACCAAACGCGTGGCGTTTTAACAGGATCGTTGTGCCGCAAACCTGCTGCCGAATTTTTCTGCGATGTCCGAATGTGGCCAGACGATTCCGTTTAAGAAGTCTAAACTACGTGCATGAAAATTCAGGGAGTTAAAACAACAGGGATCTACTGTCGCGCCGATTGTGGTGCCCGACCCAATCCGGAAAATGTTCAAACCATGCGTGGCGTGATCGAGGCGATGGCCGCGGGCTTTCGGCCGTGTCTTGTTTGTCGGCCAGACCGACTTCCGGGGCTGTTGCCTGAATTTGCACACGATCAGTCTGGTTTCGAAATCGCCCACGCGGTTCGGTTGGTCGCGGAAGGATTTCTGGATGACTCAAGTACAGAAGAACTTGCCAAACGAGTTGGTTATAGTTCTCGGCATCTTGTTCGTTTGTTTGAACAGCACGTTGGTGCTTCGCCAGATTTTGTCGCGCGAGCTCGACGGGCGCATCTGGCTCGACGGCTGCTTGACGAGACTGATCTCTCGATCACAAAAATCGCTTTCGCATCGGGCTTCGCCAGCTTGAGGCAAATGAATCGCGTGATGAAAGAGCTGTTCGCGTTTACGCCGTCTGAGCTTCGAGCGAAACGAAAACGGGGTGACACTTTTGATTCTCTCGATGGAGGTTTAAAGCTGCGGGTTCCGTTTGATGGCCAGTTGGATACTCAACGAATGATTCGATATCTCGGTTCGAGAGCCATTCCTGGTGTCGAAGCCGTTGAGAATCAAACTTACAAGCGGACAATCAACACGTGTGGTTATCCTGGCGTAATCGAAGTCGATGATGCCGGCGTGAATCACCTTGGACTGACAATGCATCTGGCAACGTTTGGTTCGATTATTGATCAAGTTGAAAGGATTCGACTGTTGTTTGGTTTGAGAAGCGACAGTAACGCCGCAACGAAACAACTAAGGAAAGACAAGATCCTTGGGTCCGTTGTCCGTAAACAAAAAGGGATTCGGTTGCCGGGCGCGTGGGATCGCTTCGAAACATCAGTGAGAATCATCATTGGTCAACAAGTCAGTGTTGCCGGTGCTTCGACAGTGACTGGTCGATTGGTTGAAAGATTTGGCTCGCCAATCGAAACACCACTGCCAAGCTCATTGGCGTATCTGTTTCCCAGCGCGAACACTCTTTCCAAAGCCAAACTTAAAAACTTGAACATGCCAGAAGCTCGTGCACGAACGATAAAGAGTTTTGCGGCCGCTGTTGCAGGCGGCGATGTTGATCTGACCGCCGTGCAGCCGCTCGAAAAGTCCGTAGCTGAACTTGAGAGAATTCCTGGCATTGGTCCATGGACGTCGAATTTTATTGCGGGACGAGTGATGGGG
>CAYMFZ010000305.1:5279-6993 GCA_964389585.1 uncultured Pirellulaceae bacterium
GGGCATCCCGATGCATTTCCTGCCAGCGACCTGGGGTTGCGGAAATCGGCGGGGCAATTACTTGGTAAGCGGACGCCGATCTCGGCGAACGAGCTGACTAGTCTGGCCGAAAGCTGGCGACCTTTTCGAGCAACGGCGGCGGCTCATTTGTGGATGGCCTTAGGTGCTTCAGCAAGTGAAAAACATTCGAGAAAAAAGCGAGCGTGAATCATGTGGAAAACAGAGTTATCTTCGCCTGTTGGAATCCTCCATGCTTTCGCGGATGAAAAAGGATTAACTGGATTAGTTTGGCCCCTAAGTGATGACTCGAGGTTTGACTACGAATTTGAATTGGTAAGGCCAAATCAAAAACCGATTTTCAATCAGTTGAAAACACAACTGGGCGAGTACTTTGATCGAAAACGCAAGTCGTTTGATCTGCCTTTGAATCCAAGTGGAACAGAGTTTCAAGTGGCTGCCTGGAATGCGTTATGCGAAATTCCCTACGGAACAACTCGAACTTACGCAGAACAAGCGGCGATCATTGGACGCCCGAAGGCAGTTCGCGCCGTTGGTGCTGCCAATGGAAAGAACCCAATCTCAATCGTCATTCCCTGTCATCGAGTCATTGGCTCAAATGGAAAGCTAACTGGATTCGCGGGTGGCGTTGATGTCAAACGCTTTCTGCTTGAGCATGAGTCGGAGCAGAAAATGATCTTCGATTAAGTTAAGTTTCTAATTGGCATTTGTTGTCGCAGTGCTGAGCTGAAAGTATTGTTTGGACCGTTCTGTCAGCGAGGAGATTCAAACTGCGATGTATTGTTGAAGTCTCAGCTCTGCGATCTCTTGTTCGAGTTCATCTTCCGAGACAACGGTCGAACGAACTTGTTCAATCAATAGTGATCCGAATTTTTTCCTGGCGCGATGAAGCTTTTGGCGGACCCATTCTGCATTAACAGATTGGCCCAGTTCTTTTGACAATTCGGCCGCCAGCCAATCAGATGTTTTCTTTGGGTGCTTTGCTCGAAACGCCAGAACGGTGTGAAAAAAGTTCTTACGCTCGGCTTCGAACTGCTTCAAGTTGTCCCAAGACAAATTCAGGATCTGCTTTCTCCAGTCGGTCATCAATTGCTCTTCGAGAGACTCAATTTTTTGATCGTTCTTTTCGAGGTGTTCGTAGACCTCTTTTAAGTTCTTGTTGGATTGGGCGCGAAAATGGTCCGTGATTAGATTTCGCAAAGAAGTTTTTAAGTAGTCACGAAATCTACCTTTTTCAGGTCGTGCCCGACCGTAGTCACCTCGTAAGAATCGCAAAGCAAAATCTTGCGTGAGATCTTCAGCGACATGGTGATCGCCAGTCGCGGCAAGAATGTATCGATGAACGCAATCAGCATAACGACGCAGCACATTTTGTTGTGCCACGTTAGGCAGACAACCTTGATCGCTTTCATCGTTGTGAGCCGCGAAAATTTCATCCCACCGCGTTGTGATTCTGCTTAAATGATCTTCGATCGGGGTGTTGGGCATTGGCTCGCCTTGAACAACGATTAACAGTTACTAGTGCTTTGTCAAAGCTTAAACTTAGGCTCAGCCGCAGTGCGTTAGCACCCGGTTCAGGCGCGTATAGCCAGACGCTAACGCGTGGCGGCTGATTTTCAACACCCTAAACTTTAGGGATGACAAACCACTAGAGGGTATTTCAAAACCTGTAGTGGACTTCGCCAGAAGTCCCAGC
>CAYMFZ010000306.1:0-3361 GCA_964389585.1 uncultured Pirellulaceae bacterium
GGCGAATCCCACTACGATGATCGCACGATTTTAGGTTTTGAAATGTCCTCTAGAAGTTTTTTCACAAAACTTTGAGAGATCCACTGAGTGATGCGCTGAGTGATGCGCTGTGTGATCCGAAACCCATAGTCGTTGATTTCTCCGAAATCATAACGAGCGCCTCAAATCGACTGAGCTATTCGTTCGACTCTAATTTAAAAAGCGACCCATTGAGCCGAGCGGCAAAACGAAACGCTATTTCGTTCGCACCGGCACCACGCCTCGGATCGTACCTCGCGGGACTAATCCCGAAACATCAATTACTTGAGACAAGACATGCACCCCGACATTGCCGGCCTTATCGAGAGCGTCAATGCGAAGGTAAATCTGGTCCGGGACATTGGATTGTGGCTTCCAGACAAACCGGCCTTCGTTGCGCAAACCTTCACCAATCGGAATCCAAGGGCCATTGGGATTGTCGCCGTAGCTCAACGTGATTGGCCGAAGCGTCAACAGATCGTCGGCTGCCGAATAGTTCACAACTAATCGTCCAGCTTCGTCGCCGCGTCCGTAAGGCACCGAAGTGATATGGGCAAGCGGCGATTGTGTATCGACTTGCACCCACATATCAGCTTCATCTCCCGTTGAAGGCCCCTGCCCTGTCAGCCCATCTTTGGAGCGAACCACAATTCGAAATCCGTACTTACCATCTTGTTCGACAGCAACGGGAAACGGACTTTGATTGTCGGGATCACTTCCCCAAGCACTCCAGTTGCGGCCGTCACGTGTCATCCACAAATCAACTTTCGCCACGCCTGAAGGATCAATGGCGTCGATTCCGTACGCGAGTCGAAATCGCTGACTGCCAATAATTTGCATTGGAACGCGCCCGGTGTTTCTGGGGCGAGGCTGACTTTCAACAACGGAAGTCCCTTGAGAAGCTTGATTCCTGAACCCCGTTTTTGAAAACGATTTTTGATTCGGTCCCAGTTGCTTGGCAGCTTGTGGGTTAGTCCATGGCGAAACCGGATTGGTATTGGGGGTTCTTTTGACCGGTGCAACGGCTAGATTGCGCGGCCTAGAATTGCTTGAGCCAGGAAGCAGGTCTGGTCGTGGCAATGCGTCACTTGTGCGGGATTTCAATCCGCGATACTGGTTGGTCCGGCCCATGGTGGAAGATTCGCCAATGACTTGGTCGCGAAGCCGCTTCATCGTTCCTAGATTGGACGGTACGTCGGTGGCGGGTTGGGCAAGTTGTTGATTCGGATTGACGAGCGGCGCGAGTGACGGATTCGGACGGCCCCTTCCATTGGTTGTTTTATTTGTTTTTCCAATCGTCGTTCCAACAGAAGCACGGTTTTGCAATCGCCGTTGCTCAAGATCGCTTGGCCAAGGAATCGAACCGCCTTGCGCAACTCGTTGTGATGTTTGTTCGGTTGAATGTTCAGTTGGAATGGGAGGTGCCGCATAGTCGAATCCCGATTCATCGAGCGCATCTGCGATTAGCTCCGACTGATTTGGAAACAGCTTGGGGGCTTGCGCGGTGCGGTTGGGTGGAGCCTGTTTAGCCGATTTTGGAGTTGAATCAGGAACAAGCTGACAAACGCCGTCCTTGCAAACGACTTTTGAATTGGTGTTGGAATCGACATCCGTTTTGATGTTCGACGAAGCGGTTTTGTGCGATCCTGATTTCTTGGCCGTTTCCTCGAATCGACTTTTTTGATCTGACTTCGAAGGATTCTGTTCATCTCCCATGGGGTTCAACGGTTGCGTCGTGCGCCAGTTTGAGTTTCGTCGAACGGGATCGGTAATCTGTGCTGTTGATTGAGCACGATGTCGCCATCCCGTTTGTTGAACGAGAACCTGTCGATTTACTTGCGTCGTGTTGCCTGCAATGTCTTTGATCTCAACGACGACATTGAGTTGACGTTCCGAAGTCTCTGGCCACCAGGCAAGTTGATCTGCGTAGACGCCGACGCGCGCGGTGCCATTGAGGTGAACGGGAACGGGCTGCCACTCCTTGGCATTTCCAAACGAATCAACTGGTTGGTAAAGAATTCTCAAAGTGTTTGGCAACAGATTTTTGTCTTCTGCGCTCCACCGACAAACGACGCGCCCAGCTGCATCGGCTTGGATGCGAAAATCAAGTGTTGGCTTTTTCGTGTCAACGATGATCTTCAATTCGGGTTGTGGATCACCTTCAGGAAGCAAGCGGCGATCTCGATCAAGCGTTTTCAAAGAGAACCAATATTCGCCATCGCCCTCGGATTGAAACGCGAAATCGGTTTGGTCGGTGCTTTGCCGAGAATGAAAGCTCCATGTCTCGCCCATGTCTTTGGATAAGTAAAGCTGAACTTCGATAAACGATGCGTTGTCCGCGTTGACTTTGAATGGAACGCCAAAGGCACTCAGGCTCGTGCCAACTGTTTTGATCGCTTCGTATTTAGCGACGGGAAGTGCAAGTGGAGAAGCTCGTTTCTCAACGGTGTGGAAATAGTCTTGAGCGCACGCGGGTAGGTAAAACGCCAATGCGATGGCGCAAGCAATACAGGTTGTCGTTAAACGCTGGAACGCCAAGGCTGTCACTTTGATTTCGATGGAATGTTTTGGATGCTTGAATTGGTGAATCGGCGTTTCATGCGATCACGCATGGCGCAGAATCACCCAGATCTTTGATCGACGAAACGACAAGCCCGACACGAGCGTGGTTGCTGCTTCGCGGAGTGTCTGGTTTCTGAGGATCACGGCTGACTGGGAATCGACGACTTTATTGACGGTTTTTCACCATTGTCGGTTTGAATCGACAAATCCGGAAAACAGACTGAACAGGTTGATCAAACGTTGCGTATCACCGTCAGAATGAACGGAACATCGAATCTTTCCTTGGGGAAAAACAAACGCGGGCAACGGAAATTTGGCAAACCCACAAAAAGCCGCTTTGGATTGAGCTAAACCAACATCGACACAATGGATATAATCGGTACCAGAATCAACAATCGCTCAAAACAAATTGAAACGTTAGACGAACAGTCGATCGACTTTGGTCAACAGCCAACCTGCCAATGGATGAAATCAAGAAGTTCTGGTCCGAGACGATGGAGATGTCGGAAGCTCGTTGGATTGTCGCGATCGCGGGATTAGTTGTCTGTGTGGCAACGGCTTATTACATCGCAAAGCTTTTTCGCGACATGGCCTTGGGGAAAACCGAATCGCCCAGCAGTTACATCAGCGACTTTCAACGGCTTCGCGAAGAAGGAAAGCTTGATGATGAAGAATACGAACAACTAACAAAGGCAATCCCAACGGATAAATCGCCAGTGGGAATGTCAAAGGATCTTCAAAAAGCGATTAAGGAAGAAGGCAACAACGAGAGTCCTGACTT
>CAYMFZ010000306.1:3371-6990 GCA_964389585.1 uncultured Pirellulaceae bacterium
CAAGTGATGAAGGTAACGACGATGATGTCAAGCTTTCGCAAAGTTGAACTCATCAAAACAGATTCAGACTTAGAAGTTCCAAGGATGTTCCAAGGATGCGACTTTTGCTGAGGTTACCAAAAAATAACACATTCAATTGTTAGGCATGGTCGGAAGATGACAACTGAGCATGGACGTAACAACTGAGTAAGAGAATTCAGATGGCTATTAGATTGTGAAGATCTGATAGCACTTATGCTGAAGAACAAATAGTTCGAAGTTCGCGGGCAAGGAAGCACCGTTGGCTGATGAGGTGTAGTCACCAGTCAATGTTCGAACGTCAACTGGAATCCAACTAACTGGGATTTCAACAGTTGGACTTAGAAAGCTTTAAGGAGTGAAAATGCCCGCAGGCAACGATTCAGGAAGCCGCCGCACTAGTGGTGCTTCTAAAAAGAACGCGCACTGTTCGTTCTGTCGGAAAAACTATCGAGACGTTGGACCCTTGGTCGAAGGGCCTGGTGATGTCTACATCTGTGGAGATTGCATAGAACTGTGCCAGTCGATTCTGGAACAGGAGCAACGTCGAAGAGGACCGGCAAAACAGCTATTCAACAAGATCTTAACACCGCGCGAAATCGTTGAACGGATGGACGAATACGTCATCGGCCAGCATTCTGCCAAGAAAGTGCTGGGCGTTGCCGTTCATAACCACTACAAGCGTCTGTCGCTTGGCTGGGATGGAAACGACGTCGAGATCGACAAATCCAACATCATGCTGGTTGGTCCCACGGGATCAGGCAAAACGTTGTTGGCTCGCACTTTGGCGAGGATCTTGAACGTCCCGTTTGCAATCGGCGATGCGACGACACTCACCGAAGCTGGTTATGTTGGTGAAGATGTTGAGAACCTTCTTTTGAAACTTCTGCACGCTGCGGATTTCGATGTAGAGCAAGCCCAACGTGGGGTGATCTATCTCGATGAGATCGATAAGATCGGCAAGACGAGCAACAATGTTTCGATCACCCGCGATGTTTCAGGTGAAGGAGTTCAGCAAGCCCTTCTAAAAATGTTAGAAGGCACCGTTGCGAATGTACCGCCGCAAGGTGGGCGTAAACACCCAGAGCAACAGTACATCCAGATTGACACAAGTAACATTCTGTTTATCTGCGGTGGAACGTTCGTGGGCATCGACGACATCATTCGCAAGCGTCTTGGAGAACGCACGATTGGATTTGGGTCAGGATCAGCAGGCTTCCGAGAAGACGCTGAAATGGCTGAGATCTTGCCACAGGTTACCAGTGACGACATTCTGGAATTCGGGCTGATCCCGGAACTAGTCGGTCGTTTGCCAGTCACCACCGCGTTGGCACCACTTGGAGAAGAGGGACTCATCCGAGTTCTCACCGAGCCGAAAAACGCACTTGTGCGTCAGTTCGAATCGCTTTTCCAAATGGAAGACTGCGAACTCAACTTTACTGAAGAGGCGCTAAAGAAAATTGCCGCTAAGGCAATGGAGAAAGGCACCGGAGCTCGAGGACTTCGCTCGATCATGGAACAAGTTATGCTTGACATCATGTACGATCTACCCGACAAGCCGAAAGGCACCAAGATCGTGATCGACGAAAAAATCGTAGGCCGAGGCATTGATCCACAACCATTTTCGATGCCAGAAAGCAAAAGTGCGTAAGGATAGAATTCGAATCGCATAAGCGTGATAATTCATAGCAACTTGCCGAGAATCTAACCGCTGCAGCATTCGAAGAAAATCTTGATGATTGAATTTCAATCGTCTGGCGAATTGTAGTCATTCGTCAAACCAGTTTTGCGAGACTTGTTTTTAAAGGACAATCAGGCCGACAGAATCTTGTTAGCTGAACTTGTTCAAGTGTCATCCGATGTGTTAGCCCAGACCGCTAGTTTCGAATTCACTTCCTTCGAAGCACATCAGAGAACCACGATACTGAGAAGATTCCAGTTTTGATCAATTGTGTTGTAGCCCCAGCTAACAACGGCGAGACATCAGAATGGAATCAACCGTTTGCGATCGAGTGAACTTTTTCTTCTCTCGTTAGCAAACAATAACGCCGAAATCAAAGTCCCCGTCGATTAAAAACCGACGGGGATTTTTTTTGTGCAATTCGTTTGACTTTTTCGGGGGGGTAGCATGCACGCGTCATTCGACATTCGCATTTTCGCAATCTAATCATTGGAACACTTAAATGAAACGTATTCTATGTGTAACGTTCATTGGACTTTTTTTGGCAAGTGTATCTTTCGCGACACCAGACATTGGAGGTGGTGGTGGCGGAAATGGTGGCGGTCCGAATCTTCACGCGGAAATAGCCATGTTTAAGACCGAGGTGAACAATGATGAAAATTCTACTACCTATGGAACTGGCGACCTCATCAAAGCAACCGCGATTGCAGGAGTCGGCGTTTTTGGAAATAATCCGGGACCAGTTGGATTTGCTTTGGTTGTTAGTTTTGTAGATGTCGGAATTCAAGGAACACAAACGATTTACGCAGAAGATCTCGACACGATTTCACTGATGCCTGGCCAAAATAACGCGCTAATTGAAGATGTCTCTCTTATTGTTCCTAATCCCGGCGAGAGTTACTACCTCGCACTTGGAAACTTGTATACTTATCATGTTGGCAATAACAACGAAATTGTTCTCGATGAGGTTCTCGCACTGCCTGAATTCAAATTTCTGGACCATTCATTCTAGTTTGGAAGGCTGTACGACCTGTCAAATTCTTGGCCTTCGTTTAGTTTGGAAATAAAAGTGAGCTTATGCTTCGAGTCTTGTGGATGTGCCTATTTGTTGTAACCGTGTTTAGTGCCGATGAACTTGTTGCACAAAATGACAACTTGCGATTCTATAAATTTCTTTTGCATAACGACCTGATTCCAGGCGAGTTGAACCTAGCCGGTGATCAAATCGATCAATTCATTGAATTGGGAGAAAAAGTGTCTGAAATAGACAAAGAATACTTCAAGGCAGCTTTGCGTGCCTCTCGAGGTCAAGACAACAGTCTGAAGGAAAAAGGCAGGTTGGATTACATCAAGAAAATGAGGTTAGTTGAAACTGATATTCAAGAAACACTCCTACCACATCAGTTTAAACGTTTCAATCAAATGGTTTTGAGGTTCTCTATTTACTCAACTGAAGGAAGAAATGTTGATCCAGTTTTGTCTCCAAGTGTTGGAATAGATTTGAGCGTAAATCAAAAGTCTTCAATCAAATCATTGCTGTCGGAGCGTGAAAAAGAACGAATTGCGCTCGTCAAAAAAATGAAACTGGACTTAGCTGCGTTGGACAAGAAATACGATGACAAGGTTTTGGGTGAATTGACACATAAGCAAAAACAGGTGTTCAATGAAAAACTGGGACCAAGTGTCGACTTTACGCGGAGCACGCTTGGTTCAATAGATGAGAGTTCCAACGATACTCAACCAGATAAATAGCAAGTTGAACTGACAATAGCTTAGTGAAATCCTCGTATTCGCGATCAATCTCAAACTCACGAAATCAAAGATTCTCGTCGCTCAAGAAACCGACGGGGATCTTTTGTTTTGCCGCGCCCAATCGAGGACCAACTCCCCACAGATCGTGAGCGGGAGCGGTGCCTGGGT
>CAYMFZ010000307.1:0-6976 GCA_964389585.1 uncultured Pirellulaceae bacterium
CTTGGAAGGGCATCGACTTTCGCTGGTGGACATCCCGATGCTGCTTTACACCCAATGGGTCGGTAGTATCGTCAAAATCTACACTTTGTTCCATTTGCACAAGCAAAAATGGAACTCTCATCGCACGAATATGTCCGATGGGGACGAAGACGAATCAATAGTGGATGCGTTGATTCCCAATTTAGAAATGGCACTTTGCTATGCCGGGATTTTGACATTTGTGATTAGTATGGTTGGTAGCAAGTAGCTAAATAGAAACCAAATTCGATGTATTTTCGGTATTCGTGAACTCTCTTAAAAATTTTGATTTGAAGAACTGACCCATGATTAAATCCTCAAACACGTCTGACGTTAAGAAAATTTGTTGTATTGGCGCTGGCTACGTTGGCGGACCGACAATGGCGATGATCGCGCATCGCTGCCCAGGAATTCATGTCCACGTTGTCGATATCAACGAAAAACGAATTAACGCCTGGAATTCTTCGGAACTTCCCGTTTACGAGCCAGGCTTGTTGGAAATCGTCAAAGAAGCGCGCGGTCGGAATCTTAAGTTTTCAACCGAAGTTTCAGCCGCGATTCACGAAGCCGACATGATCTTTATCTCGGTCAACACGCCCACCAAGACATTTGGCATTGGGAATGGAAGTGCCGCCAATCTCGAGTTTGTCGAAAAGTGTGCACGAACGATCGCCGAATCTTCAGAAGGCCACAAAGTCATCGTTGAGAAATCAACGTTGCCTGTTCGAACCGCCGAAGCCGTCAAACGCATTCTTGAATCGTCAGGCAAGAACGGCGCGACCTTCGACGTGCTCAGCAATCCTGAATTTCTCGCTGAAGGAACCGCCATTGAAGATCTTGAGTCTCCCGATCGCGTTTTGATTGGTGGAGATTCTCAACAGGCCATCCAACGTCTCGCCGACGTTTACGCGACTTGGGTGCCACGTGATCGCATCATCACGACAAACCTTTGGAGTAGTGAACTTTCGAAATTAACAGCCAACGCATTTTTGGCCCAGCGTGTTTCCTCAGTCAACGCGATGTCGGCACTTTGCGAAGCCACTGAAGCAGACATCACCGAAGTCGCCCGTGCGATTGGAACCGATCGACGTATCGGACCACACTTCCTCAAAGCCTCCGTTGGTTTTGGCGGATCGTGCTTTCAAAAAGACATCTTGAACCTCGTGTATCTATGTGAGCACTTTGGTTTGCCAGAGGTTGCGGAGTACTGGCGACAAGTCATCGTCATGAACGACTTTCAAAAACGTCGATTCACGACACGCATTGTCAAAAGCATGTTCAATACAATCTCGGACAAGAAGATTGGCATCTGGGGATTCGCGTTTAAAAAAGACACCAACGACACTCGCGAGTCGGCGGCTATTTATATCTGTCGTGACTTGCTGCAAGAACGTGCCCGTTTAACGATTTACGATCCGCAAGTCTCTGAAGAGCAAATCAAGCGTGATCTTGCCGATTTGATGTCCGATGGCGAAGGCGTGCTTAGCGAAGCCGCCGGCAACCTGATCGAAAAGAACATCACAGTCGTCGATTCAGCCGCCGCAGCCGCCAAAGACGCGCACGCCGTTGCCGTTTTGACAGAATGGGACGAATTCAAAGAGCTTGATTTCGATTCAATCTACGACTCAATGATGAAGCCAGCGTTTCTTTATGATGGTCGCAACTTGCTCGACCACAATCGGTTGTCCAAGCTCGGTTTCGAAGTCCATTCAATTGGTCGCTCGTAAAAAGAACAGAAGTCACCGAAGTACTTCACGCATGCCGTTTTCCTAAACGCCATGCGTTTTTTTTATGCGCTGAGTAAATGCCGGTGGGTGCCGGTGAGCGGAAACTGAATGCCAAAACAACTTTTTCGAAGTAAAGCGAACTTCAATGGGGAAATAAAAGATTGGGAATCAGAAAAAAATGAGCCAACCGCCTCTCGAAATACGCACATGGAAGCGAGTAAGTTGAGAGTCTATTGAAACACTTGTAAGTCGATGGCACTCGCCTTACGCCCGACCAAAGACTTAGAACCTATCCCAAAACCAAGTGTTTATTTGACAGTGAGCCGAAGGCGCTAGCCTCGGGCCGGAATAGCAAGGAAAACATGCCACTCGTTGGGCTGCCCGAGGCTAGCGCCAACGGCTCACAAGTTTTGGGATAGGCTCTTATTTGTTTACTGGTTGTTCTGGCGCGAGGCCAACGCCTTCGGCTTACTATCGGATAACCTTAAGTTTTGAAATTGGCTCTTTTAACGTCGCGTGACACTTTTGCCCGCACAATTAATTCACACTTCCACATGGACCACGAGAGTACAACATGAATTTGGAAACCAACGAAGCCGCATTTCTGCCCGTTCAATCACGAAAAAACAATACGACGATTTTCGTTGACGCAGGAGCTGGAAGCGACTCAAGCGTCGGTTCAATGCGAGATCCGTTCCAAACAATCGGCCGCGCCATTCTTGCCGCTCAAGACAGGCCAGGAAAAGATACTATTTCCGTTCTACCGGGCGTCTACAACGAAAACGTCGTTGCTAATGACTTTGATCCCGTTGAGATTCGAGGACTGGGGAATTCGCCAGCCGATGTAATCCTTAACGGATTGAATTCTGACGCAGCACTAAAGATCGAAGGTGGATCTTCATTCCATCTCCAAAACTTAATGTTTGCCAATGGAACGAATGGGATCTTCGCAGCCGATTTAGATTCCGTTTCCTTGCTCAACGTTCGTTCCAGGAATAACGCTGGATACGGTCTTCAGGTTCAAAACGTTAACCACCTCGATGTCAACTTCTCTGCCTTTGTTGAGAATGGACTTTCAGGAATTCGCATCGAGTCGACAGGTCAAGTCGATATTGGCCGATCGTATTTCGCTGATAACGAAAGCAATGGTTTGGCTTTCGACAACAACCAGCTTGTAAAGCTTCGGCACGTCACGTCATCGAGCAACGGCATTCAAGAGATAGAGCTAGAAGGTGCCAGGGCAGCCGCCTCTCAGCAAGGGCATGGTCTTGCAGCCTTTGCCAATAGTAACCTTGAAGTCCGCGGAGGATTTTTTGGAAACAACCAAGGCAGCGGAATCGACTTGCTTGAAAATCAAACGACTGGACTCTACGGCTTGGCGGCAACCGGAAACTTGACCAATGGAGTGGCCGGCCAGTCAAACTTTTCCGTCAATATCTTCGATGGAATCTTTAATCGAAACGTCGGAAGTGGAATTCGTTTGAACGGTCAGTCCATGGAGTCAGGAGCAGAAACCAAAACTGCCGCACTCAGCGTCGCCCTGGTTGGGCCTTCGCTCAACGTGATCGGCGCGAAGCTTTGGGATAACCAAAACGAAGGCACGACGATCGCTAACTACGACCAAATCGTTATGCGCTACCTCAACGTGAGACGCAATGGCTTTGATGGCGTCGACATTGCGGACTCGAACTCGGTTTGGATTGGAGAGTCAAGCTCAGCCAGCAACGGAGATGACGGACTGGATTTTGATCGAATTCGTTCCATTACCGCCAAAGACCTTTTTGTTGTTGGAAATCAAGGTGATGGCTTGGACGTTGATTTTGCTTCAAATATCGTCAATGTTACGGATGGAAATTACAACAACAATCAAGAAGCCGGCCTCGATATCTCGGGGGAAGGCGAACGAATTCAGAGAGTCAACATATCAAAAGCCACTGCAATCAATAACGTTGGCAATGGATTGATTCTTGACGAGGTCAACTCAGGATTGTTAGAGCGAAGCAACTTTTCAAGTAACCAAAACGGGATCGAGCTTTACAACGTTGGTGGTCTATCGACAAAGTTAATTCACGCGAGAAGTAATCGTGAAAACGGATTGATTTCGGATGTCGGTGAGTCTGCCCAAGTTATCGACCCTCACAGCTCGTCGAGTTTAACTTTGGATGGAGAGCTCGAACTCCAGCAAAGCTTCTTCAACGATAACGGAACGCACGGCGTACTTATCGCAGGAGTTGGAGCGAAAGATGACACGGCTGGTGTATCGGAATTACCGAGCCAAGTCCTGTATGACTATCATCTTGATTTTGATCGAGTGTCAGCGCAGTCGAATGGAGGTTCGGGTGTGTTCTTTGGAAATCGACTGGCCGTAACCGACCCTGCGATTGGAGTCGCGGGCCATGGCTTGAGTGTTGGTGAGCCTGGGGGCCAAGCCAATTTTGATGTCCGTTTTGATCGTGGAAACTACAGCAACAACCAAGGCGACGGCGTTCGCGCTGTCGCATCGGATGTTTTTGAAGACGTTTTGGCCGTCGTTATAAAGGCAGAAACATTTCGGACCACGATGAACAACAATGGTGGCAATGGGTTTCATGTTGATGCATTGAGTTCGAAATTTGATCTCTACATACGAGCTGACAAAGGCGATTTCAGCCGAAATGGAGGTGACGGTATCGAAGTCAAAATGACCAATCACGCCGAGCTTGAAGGGACCTTTTTGGAAGAACCAAATTTGATATTCACGGGCGTTGCGGCATCAAGAAATGGAGGCGATGGGCTTCGTGTTGAGTCGGTTTTCGAATCGGCAGATATTTTTGACGGCTTGGGAAGCTATACGACTTCGCCAGTCGCGAATGTTTCGAAGAGTGCGTTCAACGACAACGGTTTTTCTGGCCTCTATTTCGAGGTCACGACGGAACACACGAACGACTCTGCCTTGGATAGCCAGATTCAACTCGACCGGCTTTCTGCCAAACGAAACGGGCGCAATGGTGTGTGGGTCAATGGTTTGACTGCTACCGGTGCCGTTTCCGCAATTCCACGCGCGATTCAAGTCGAGTTCACGCGAGGAGTTTTCAACGTTAATCAGGCCGACGGACTACGATTTAGCAACGTCCGATCTGTGAATTTTGACCGAACGCTTTCAATTTCAAACAAAGATGATGGCTTCGATGGAAACAATGTCGACGATGTTTTGGGTAAATGGACTTTTGCAGCCAATCGAGACAGAGATTTCCATTTAGAAGGCTCGGAGCTGTTTTGAATTTCGAATACTGATTTTCAAATAAGTCGTCATGTAAAAATTCGGACGGGCCTTAGGAGGAATTCAAGGACTTCCCCACTCCTGTGATTGTGTCTCTTCACCGTTTTGTCTTCACCGATTGATGATCCAAACGATGCTCAAAAGACGAAATCGCGTCATGGTGAAAAGTTGCGGTATGCGACGGCTTATTGATTAAGGCGCGGATCAGAACGACCGAGGTCTAGTTTGAGCGATTCGCTGGCGAGCCCCCTGGATTCAATCAGGTGGAGATGAAAGCCTTCGCCAACCGGAAGATTTTTGCTTGGAACATGTTGTTGATCTAGTGCGGCGAGATCTTTAAGAATGGCAGCAAGGCTACGTAATCCATCCGGATCACCGTACAGCGTCACAACAAGGCCGTCGTCGCCTTCGTAAGTAGAGATGCGTAGATCACCAGCAATCGAGCAGGACTGCAATCGGCGCTGTTCTGGGGAAAGTTGATTCATTGAAATTTAAAGTTGTGAAGGCTGAGGCGCAAAACGTAAGTTGCACATGCCCCGCACAAAAACTTACGAGTGCCAAACAGGAAACTGCAATGAGTTTACATTTTTAAATCCCGTTTCCAAAGAGGCGGTGTCCCTGGCGCGGCAAACCAAGACGCGACAACGAAGCGAATGGAGTCAGCAAACCAAGCGATGCTCCAAAGTCGAACCCGCGGCCTTCATGCTGCCCAACGTTGAGCGGCAAACCGGGATCCGATTGCCAAAAGCACCTATTCTTAGGATCAGCCGCAGTGCGTTAGCACCCGGTTCAATCACGTAAAATCGGACGCTTACGCGTGACGGCCAATTTTCAACCCCTTAACTTCCGGGCTGATCCATTGCTGGGTTTATTCATAGCCAAGTTGTTAATGGCGGCAGCACCAGTCCACTAATTTAAAATCACGTTGCCAACGTTGCGGTGTCCCTAACCGGACATCAAAGCGAACGGAGTCTGCAAACCAAACGATGCTCCAAAGTCGAAGCAGCGGCCTTCATGTCGCCCTACATTGAGCCGCAAACTGGTATCCAATCGCCAAAAGCACACCAAGTGCAGCGCCAATGGGCGCAATCCCAATGACGATCCAACCAAAGTTCTCGTCAGCCCAGGAGTTCGGTGACGGCGAGAAGAGGAAGACAGTTGCAACGATTGCGATTACCGCAAAGACAAAGCCAGCAATGAGAATTGCCATGCGTTTTTGGCGCGTCTTGGCAAACAAATACGAGGACACAAACAGAACAACGAGTGTCGGGGCGGCAATGGCGAGTCCAATAATCGGAAGACCTGGAGTTACGGCAACAAGCTGCATTGAAGTCACTTCGTTTGGCCAACAGAAGAATTTTAGGACACCGCTTCTCTCCAATGCCAACAAGCATCGAAACTCCAACAGTCTACCAAAAAGAAATCACATCGCCAAAGAGTCGTGTCCTCGGCATGGCAAACCCAAATGCCACAACGGAACGAACGAATCTTGGAAGACGAAGCCGCGTCCTAATGTAAAAATGCATGTTGGGCGTCTTTTGAACTATGGAAAAGTGTTCGTCTAAAAGTCATGCAAACCGACAGCGCAACCAGCGCGAGGCTTGAGCCACGGATGGACACGGATGACGTGACCGACTTGTCGACTGAGCAACATCCATGAAAATCAGTGAGAATCCGTGGCCAAAATTTCGATGCGCGAGCCCGGGACCGCGCACCAGAATCGCTCCAACGCATTCAAGGATCGCAGAGCAAAAGACCAATCCGTTACCGAAGCGAAAAAATTGTCGCTTCTAACAACGTTCCAATGGCAACCGATCGAAGGTATCCGTGCGTTGTCGCGACCACTGACAGCCTGAGAAATCCAACGGAAGGTTTTTACGACACCGCCCTGAACGAAGCGAACGACATCTGAACTACGAGCGATTCTACCAAGGCCATGGCCGGTTGCCAAAGAGCCAAGGTGGCCCCAGCG
>CAYMFZ010000308.1:0-2054 GCA_964389585.1 uncultured Pirellulaceae bacterium
GGCCCGAGGCTAGCGCCTTCGGCTCACAACTACGTCGTAGAGTTAACAATCAATATGGTTACGGGATAGGCTCTTAGAAAAGATGAGTGATTATAATTTGCCGGTTTGCCCAACGCGGTTTCGCGAAGTTTAAGTTTCCAAGTGAGAAAAAATGGAATTCCTCGAAATCCCTTTGTTTGATGACGACGTTTACAAGCTGCTTGTCCGTTTCGCATTCAACCTCGTTTTTCTGGCTTTAGTTGTTTGGGTTTCTTACCACCGACACCAAAAGAACTATCGTTACGTCTTCAATTTCTTGATTATGAACGTGATGGTGTTCTTTATCTGTTTCACGCTCAAGAAGATGGAACTTGGGCTGGGAATGGCTTTGGGCTTGTTCGCAATCTTCACGATCATTCGATATCGCACCGATGCAATCGCAGTCAAAGACATGACGTATTTGTTCGTTGTGATTGGAATCGCGGTGATTAACGCTTTGTCGAACAAGAAGACTTCTTATACAGAGCTGCTGGCTACCAATCTAATCATTTTCGGCGCCACCTATTTACTGGAAACGGCTTTGGCTCGCCCGACGAAACCGAAACTGAAAACACGCGATGTGGTTTACGACAAACTAGAGCTGTTGCATCCTGGCAACGAAGAGCAACTCAATGCCGATATTAAGCAAAGAATCGGGATTGAGCCGGCACGGGTTGATGTCAAGAAAATTGATTTGCAAAAAGGGTGTGCGTCAATCGCCGTTCGATATGACGCTGAGCGAAATTGAAAAAGCTGTCCACGAATAAGACGAATAACGCGGGTAGGATTTCTTATTGAGTCAGTCCGGCACGTTTGATTACGCGGGATCCGAGTTCATAGCATTGTCTATTGGTGAATGAGCTTGTAAAAGTTTCTTGTAGCGTTGGAAGACCGATTCCAGCTTTGAAACGTTTTCGGCTATTGGTTGGAATTGAGTTCGACCAGCGGTCATGTGATCGTTGAGAAACTCCGACCAAGTTTTTGCTTCACCGTCAATTTTTGCGAATCGAAATTTCGCCATCAACGCCGCGCCCCACGCCGTTCCTTCTTCGGCGCTTTCAAGCAAAGTCACCGGCGTGTTGAATACGTCAGCCAAGTTCTGAGCGAGTTCTGGCGTTTTGGTTAGGCCGCCAGAGAGCACTAGCTCAGTCCTTGGAAATCCTTGGGTGTCTAAAGTTTCGCTTCCTAGTTTCAAGTTGAACATGGTTGAAAGCAGAGCTGCCTTAACCGCGTTACCCGGCGTGGCGTTTTCACTGTTAAGGCCAACGAGCATCGCGGTGCCGCCTTGGCTGACACCCAATCCCGGCTCGTCATCCATAAACGGTAAAGCGATCAAGCCGCCACAGTCAGCGTCCGCGGTTAGAACTTGAGGAATGACTGCATCGAATCCGGCGCTTCGGTCACCACCCAACGCCTGTCCAAACATTTCGACAACGCAATTCATGTAGGTCGTCCCGTTTCGCAGCCAGACCATGTTGATTGGCTTGCCATCGGGAGCACAAAAGTGATCAACCGATTTTGAAACACCTTCGAACGCACGATCGCCGACGGAATTAGCGCAGACGGATGTTCCAAAACTGCACGAAACCATTCCAGCTTCGCCGATCAAGGAACCGGCAAGTGCCGCAGGTTGGTCGCCTTCGGCTGGTGCAACGGGGATACCTGCGGGCAGACCCAGCATCGCAGCGCCAGGCTCGCTGAGCGTTCCGCCGTCCTCTCCGGCTTTCCGAACGTTGGGGAGTAGGTCTTTTAAGGATTTTGGTCCGCCTGATGTCGCATCGAATTTTTCAAGTAGAGACTGGTCGTAGTCCAATGTGGCTTGGTCAATTGGAAACATCCCTGCGGCGTCACCGATCCCCAAATTCCATTGACCAGTCAATTGATAAGCAATCCAGCCCGCGGGTGTGGTCATTCGCGCGGCTTGTTTCGCAATCTCAGGTCGGTTGCGAATCGTCCAAAGCCATCGCGCCGCCGTGATTCGTTTCGGCATTTTCGTGCCAAGCGATTCCGTGAGTTCAACTTCCTCGGCTTCGTTG
>CAYMFZ010000308.1:2064-6955 GCA_964389585.1 uncultured Pirellulaceae bacterium
GGCTGGGCCAAGCGATTTGCCGTCTGCGTCTGCGAGGACTTCGCCGTGCATTTGTCCAGAAATGCCAATCGAAAGCACTTCCATTTCGCCACTCAAATTGGCACGGAGTTGCTTCATTGCAGCTTCAAGTGCTGCTTGCCAATCGGTTGGCAATTGTTCGTAGCAACCTTCTTCGAGGCCAGGAACCATTTCGTAAGTCCCTTCGCCCATTGCTAAAACTTTAAGCGATTCATCTGAGAAGATAACGGAGAGCCCTTGAGTGCCCGCATCGATGCCAAGAAAGCCTTTGGTCATTTGAAATATCGCTTTGAAAGGTGGTTTTGAAGTATGTCGCTCAACAGCATACCGATCGGAAAGAAGGGCTTCAACTAATCGAACGAAGGAGAATGCGGAGGTTTGCGCATCGCAAGAGGGTGTTTTTAAGTTTTTTAAACTTTCCCCTTGATTGTCTAGGGGAATGCCTTAGGATGCTTCCATAGACATTCTTTGGAAGTGGTTTCGCGTTGAATGGACAGCGAAGTTACTTCTTGTTTAAGCGATTTTTTGAACAAGGTTATGACTGCGATGTCAAAGCAAAAGAAACCCGCAATTCTTCAAGGCAGCCTGGATTTGCTCGTGCTGCAGAGTCTTAAAAAAGGTGAGATGCACGGGTATGCAATTACTCGCCATCTAAAATCCGTCAGTAAAGATTATCTGCAAATCGAAGAAGGCTCGCTGTACCCTGCTCTGCATCGAATGGAGCGGAAGGGGTGGATCGCGTCGAGCTGGGGCGTGAGTGAATCCAATCGACGGGCCAAATTTTATCAACTGACGCCGGATGGCAAGAAGCAATTGAAAGTGGAAACGAAGGCTTGGGAAAAGATGTCACAAGCGATCGATCAAGTGGTGAACTTTCAATTTAACCACTGAGTCCCTTTTTGCCGGCTGTTTACGAATCAAAGAAATCTAAATTCGATATTGGAATTAAAAGATGAATTTTTTCCTGACGCTTCCACGGTTTCAAACAAGATCTATTGCTGCAATTAATAACGATATTAATGATGAACTGGAGTTTCATCTTCACTGCCGAGTTGATGAGCTCGTCGCTGAGGGCATGACTCGTGAGTTGGCGACGCAACAAGCTCGGGCGGATTTCGGGTCCCCAGAAACGATTCGAAAGCAGTGTCAGCAAATCAGCTACGGCGCGCGAACGTGGCTGACAATCCTGAATATTCTCGGGCTGACATTTTTGAGCCTCGCCGTTTGTTGGCTTTCGTGGCAGCTGATCACCGTCAAAGGGCAGAATGCGGTGATGGCAAAACAGTTAGTGTCATCGAGTTCGCCAAGCGGCCTAATGATTGCTCCTGGTGACCCAGCTCAAGACAAGCTTCATGACTTGACCGGAACTATTTCTGGACCGGACGGTCCTGTAGCTGATGCCAAGGTCTTGTTGATTTTCAAAAGCTGGCCTGGTGGCAACTACCACCAGGAGGCGAAGTCGACCACGACCGATGAAAAAGGAAAATTCAGATTTGAAGAACTTTATGCGGTCAATATGCAAACCGCGTATCTCGTTTCGGTCGTAAAAGATGGGCTGACTTTGGAAAGCAAATACTGGGTCAACGACAAGAGACGCAAAGTCAAATCCGTCAAGATTCGTCTCAAGAAAGCCATCGAAAAAACGCTGACTATTCGAGACGGATCGGGGGAGCTGTTGGCTAACTCTGAGGTCTTCGTGCAATCGCGAAACTTCGATCCAAACGGCGGTAGTGGCGACATGATCTATCCGCAGAGTCGTAGCGAGATCATGAAAACGACGGACGCAAATGGCAAGGTCTCGATTGGAAATTTCGTTACCAAGGACAAGGCGATCGTTAGCTATGTAACTTCTGATGGCAGACTTGTTGACATTGGTTTCACCGTCGACGACAAGCCTGAACAATCTATTGGTGGCGGAGGTGGAGCACCCAAGGGTGCGGTTGCCGCGGGTGTTGCCAAAGCGGGCAAGTTAGATCTTACTGGTGTCGTGACTGGTGAGGATGGAGGGGCGATCGCCGACGCAACCGTTTTGTTGGTTCATAAGACTTGGAAAAACAATCGCTACGGGCAAGACTTTTTCAAAACCACGACAGATGCGGAGGGAAACTTCACTTTCCCAAAACGATACGACCACAAGCAAAGATACGCTTTCTTGGTTTCGGTCGTTGCCGATGGATGGGCGATGAACAGTAACTACGTGTTCAATCAAAATGGTGGTGAACTTGAGCCGTACAATCTTCGCATGGAGAAAGCGACTACCAAAACGTTCGCTTTTCAAAACCCCGATGGCACGGTGTTAGCAAACACTAACGTCTTTCCTTCTACTCGAAAAACCGAAGACGGTGACGAGTTTATGATTTTTCCGCAAGCCGGAGGCGACGTGGATACCCAAACCGATGAGGAAGGTAAGGCTCAACTCAATTATTTCGTCAATGGCGACACCGCGACTTTTGGATTTGCGAATGGAGGAAAAGTTGAGGTTGAAATCAATGGTGATCCTGAGCAAACGGTTGTGTTAAAAAAAAAGTAACTAAATCTGTTTCTTCACTCAAAAGATGGACGCCAGATTCTGTCAAAGTTCCAACAGAACACGTTTCGTGGGTGCGAAAGAATGCCGTCAAGTTTCGAAGCATCGATCCTGACGATACGGATTTTGATGATTTGCAGCCGTTAAAAGCGATGATAGGCGACGCTCAGATTGTTCAGTTGGGCGAGCAGTCGCATGGAGATGGAACTTGTTTTGAAACCAAAATCCGACTGATCAAGTTTCTTCATCAGGAAATGGGATTCGATGTTCTTGCTTTTGAAAGCGGCATCTATGACTGCCACAAAGCCTGGGAGTTTTTTGAGAAAGGTCACGATGCTGGCGATGCCGCCCGTCTAGGTGTGTTTGGCATTTGGACGGGAAGCAAACAAACCCAGCCGTTGTGGAACTATTTGGGCGAGCAGTTTCAAACGGAGCGACCGCTTGAATTGGCAGGATTTGATTGTCAATTCACAGCGGGTGCCTCGCGAGCTTTCTTGATCGAAGATTTGAAAGCCTTGGTCGCGCAGTTTGATCTCAAGTCGTTTTCTGGTGACGATTTGGATTTGGTTGTCAAGCAATTGGAATCAGCTCTAACTCAGGAAGTCACGATTGTAGAAGGAGCCTCCGAGGTAATTGACCGTTTGATTCAAGAATTGTCTGGATTGAAACAATCGTCATCCGATTCCGAATTTTGGATGCAGAATCTTAAAAGCATCCAAGCCTACATTTCCTATAGATCCGGCGATCGAAAGGGAATGCAAGGCGTTCAGGATCGTGATGCTCAAATGGCAAGGAACCTGATTTGGATGCATCAGAAGCAGTTTCCCAATCGAAAAATAATCGTCTGGGCAGCAAGTTTCCATGTCATGCGAAATCCACCTGGAATCGAGGTGCCTGGCAAGACAGTAGATTATTCCGAGGTGGTTCAGATGGGACACGCGGTCGATGACGCGTTGGGAAGTAAAGTTTTTACAATCGCTTTTACGGCAAATGATGGAGCGGCTGGAACCTACTTTCGACAGCCTTTTGGAATTGGCGAAGCGCCTGAAGGGACGCTCGAGAACATTTTTTCGCAAGCTGAAATTGAGAACGGAATTCTCGCGCTCAATCCCACTGATGCTGGAGGAAAGTGGCTATTGCAAAAGCAATTCAGTCGACCACTTGGTTACAGTTGGATGAAGGCCAAGTGGGGCGAACACTTCGACGCTATGGTTTTCAATCGCGAGATGAAGCCAAGTACACGTTAACGAAAACCCCGCACGTTCACTGTCGCTTTTTTCATCAAGATGTTGTCGAAATTGAATCTTGACGTGCCAAGTGTCTTGGCGGAATGGCTTCTTCGTGCGGCAGATTCGGGATGCGATTCAAGAATCATCAGACTCGAAAAGTGTGCCAAACCAATAATTAAACCGTCCGATCGATACTAAATTGGAGTTTCACTGCCAGCCTCACCACTTTGCTTTCCTCCCCTGCCCTTTTCTGGAGTTCGAAATGCATGAACAGGTTTCTCGCCCCTCACGTCGTGGCCCAATTTCTTTTCTTTACAATCAGAATCCCTTTTACTTAGAGCCTATCCCAAAACTTGTGAGCGGTTGGCGTCAGGTTTGGACCAGCGAATTCGGATGGCTTATTTTGCTGATTGTTCCGGCCCGAGGCTAGCGCCTACGGCTCACTATCACATGGAATTTTACGGTCACCATAGTTATGGGATAGGCTCTTAATCAGCGCCGGGTTGGTGCTGTATGCCATTCGGAACTCGTTTGGTCAAACAAACGAACTTGGCGTCGCTCCACTGTATTTAGCTGGAATTATCTTCGCCTATACAGTGCTTCTTTCTGTTACCGCGTTCTTGATCGTGAAGTATGGACGGGTCTGGGATGACGCGCGTTCCATCTTTATGGTTCTGTTGCTTTTGTTTTTTGCCCTATCAGCAAGTTTCGATTCGCTTTGTTACGAAGCGCCATCAACCGCGTTGGCGATGCTGGGAGGCAGTTTTCTGTTTGCATTTCTCGTCACGGAATTGCTTCAATGGAGTCTTGAGATCAAGATTCCCGCACTTTTCAAAGTTTCGATCTACACGATGTTGGCGATTCCGTTCTTCTTTCCATTAACCGTGTCTCTGCAACAAAACGTTTTGCCGGATTTTGACGCTCGTTGGCTGTCCGTCGGTTTCTCCATCGCAAGTTCACTGGCGATACTCACGCTGATTCCAGCCATCCGAATGGGGCGAGCAGCGGTGGCAAAAAATGGTACGCCTTGGGAATGGCCGATGTTCCCATACTCAATCTTTGTCTTGTTGGTCGTCGGTTTGTGTGGGCGAATGGCGCTGTTTACTTTGTCCTTTGA
>CAYMFZ010000309.1:0-2194 GCA_964389585.1 uncultured Pirellulaceae bacterium
CGAGCTGGGACTTCTGGCGAAGTCCACTACAGGTTTTGAAATACCCTCTAATCAAACAGTTCATCCAACCCTGATCAACCTTTCTTCATCCGACTCAAATCGTTTAGATTGTTGTCACTCAAATATTTGACCGATATTAATTCAAACTGACCGAGTTCGTCACTTAACAATACCGAAACGATATGACAGCCGATCTACAACAGCTCACCCAACAAATCGAAGAGATGCGTCCTTGGCATCACGACATTCATCTTTTTGATGAGTTCACAACTGGTCGGGTGTTTTCGCCAGATGGCAAACTTGAACGGCCAAAAAATGATGGAGTCAGCTTAATCTCTCCGCGCGAACGCTACTTAAAACAGCTCGACAAGATTTACCCCGACGGCATGAGCGGCAAGAGCTTTTTGGATTGCGCTTGCAACGGTGGTGGTTATTGCTTTTGGTCGCGCGAAAGAGACATCGCAAGAGGCGTTGGATTTGATGTTCGCGATCACTGGATTCGCCAAGCCAAATTTGTCAAAGAACATCGAACCGCGTTTCCGACTGACCGACTTGAATTCCATGTGATGGATCTTTACGACGTGCCGAAGCATTCGTTTGAGCCATTCGACATGACGTATTTCAGTGGAATCTTTTATCACTTGCCCGACCCGGTGACAGGTTTAAAGATTGCCGCCGACTTAACCACAGACGTTTTGATTTTGAATACCGCGATGATGCTGGATCCAAACAATCCCAGGGGAATGACGATGGCTCGCGAAAGCCGAACCAAAGTCATGTCCGGCGTTCATCAGCTTTCATGGTTTCCCAACGGCAAGGAAACATTGCGCGACATCATGCTTTGGCTCGATTTCAAAGACTTGAAAGTCACAATGTTCAACGAAAGAAAAGACAATTTTCGCAGCCGCATCGAAATCGTTGCCGCCCGCGAAAAAGGTCGCTTGGACAACATTGAAGGTGAATCCTTGACTTAGTATTCGGCGTTCATAAAAATCAAACGCGAGTCTTAGTTTGGAAGAAGCAGAAACCAAACTCTTAGATCTTACGCAAACGACTTGGTTCGCTGAGAGACAATGTCGCTCGGTTCTCCGAACCGATAGCGAAACAAAGTTCCCGATTTGACCCGCGTTGTTTTGGGACTGCCTCGAGGTTCCATTTGATTAGAACCCTTTGCACCAAGATTTCCCGATCCGCTTCACCTCGACCCAATCATGAACGCAAAAAATCTGTTTCTGTGTCTTGTGCTTTCCAGCTATTGTTTGCCGCCGTTATTGGCCGCCCAAACTAACGGCATCAAATTCAAACCAAAACTTTTGGCGATCGACGCCAACGAAGGCATTGATGTCGCTGACATTGACGGCGATGGAAAACTGGACGTCGTTGCCGGACGGAATTGGTATCAAGCTCCCGATTTCGCACCACGCCCATTACGACTCGTTGAAGACTGGAATGGTTACGTCCAATCCAATGGCGATTTCTGCCACGACGTTGATGGAGACGGACTGATCGACGTGATTGCAGGTTCGTTTCTTCCCACCGAAGTTCACTGGTATAAGAATCCAGGAGGCGATGGATAGAAGCTTGGACAAGTTTGGAAAAAGGCGGTCTTGGTTGACACAAAACTCAGCCAAAACGAATCAAGCTTTCTTCATGACTTTGATGGCGATGGTCAGCCTGAATGGATCACCAATAGCTGGAAAAACGAAAACCCAGTTGTCGTATGGAAATTCCCGACAAGAGGAAAGAGTTCGACTAACAAAAACGCAAAATCGAAAGCGGAAACGGCTTCGCATCCGTCGCTCACCAAACATGTTGTTGGAAAAAACGGTAACGGTCATGGCATGGGATTCGGCGATATCAATAACGATGGGCGCGAAGACATTCTTTTTGCCAACGGATGGTACGAACGACCTGAATCAGACGCGCTTTCTAAGGCTTGGAAATTTCACGCCGATTGGAATGGCTTACACGCCAGTTGTCCGATGTTGATCAAAGACCTCAATGGCGATGGGCTCAATGACTTGGTTTGGGGTAAAGGGCACGATTATGGATTGTATTGGTGGGAAGCCATTCCCAATGATGACACGGCGGCGAAACTTGAATTCAAGCAACACGTCATCGATGATCGCTTTTCCCAACCTCACACGATTCACTTCGCGGATCTCGACGGTGATGGCAATGAAGAATTGATCTA
>CAYMFZ010000309.1:2204-6931 GCA_964389585.1 uncultured Pirellulaceae bacterium
GGCCACAATGGAAAAGACCCAGGCGGCACGGAAGTTCCATGCATGTATTACTATAAATGGAATCGCGAAACCAACTCGTTCAAGCGTTTCGTGATCGACGAAGGCCACATTGGAACGGGACTTCAAATTCGAACCGCCGATCTTAACAGCGATGGCAAACTTGATATCGCCGTTGCGGGCAAGGACGGAACTTGGTTGCTCTTGAATCAAAGCGGTAAGTAGTTCAACGAAACCAAGTTTTCCCAAAACTTGTGAGCTGCGATTGTGGCATTTCACTCCGTGAAATAGCGCCAGACCTGATGCGAAGCGAAGGTCGTTTTTAGAGTAAGAGTAAGAGTAAGAGTAAGAGCCGAGTTCAAACGTTCACCTACTTCGGCACAACGCCTTCGTACTCGAACATCGCGAAGATAAAGTGAACCGTCAGCGCGAACAACGTCGCCCAAAGAATCGTGGATGTTACACTTCTTGAAACATCGCTGGTCGAATACTTCGGCTTGCGTCCTTGGTAGTAGGCGATCACGGCGATTCCCATCCCACAAACTAGCAACTTCGAAATCAGCCACCAAAAACCCTCGTAAGTAAACTGCCCGAGCTCTTCAAGTCCACGATGAAAATGCTGATGCCAAAAATCCGGACCTCGTCGTGGATCCGCCAACACAAACGTGACGAGGCTGGTGAATTTCGCCACGTAGTAAGCGGCATAACTGAGAAGCGGCGTTCCGATTAAGAATGACCAAACGATTGGCGTTAGCAAATAAGCCTGCGGGCGTGCTCCAAACGTTTTCATCGCATCGATCTGATTACCAAACTGCCGACCGCCAATGTCCGATGTGACCGCCGCACCGCATCTCGCTGCGATCAAGACGCAAGACAGCACGGGTACGAAAATCCGATACATCGCGAACCCAAGTGCCGTCAACAAATCCTCGGCCAGCAAAGGCTCAGTGTATTTCGCGTAGGGCAAAAACTGGAAGGTAAAATATGTCGTGACGAAACCCGAGATGAGCCCCGAAGCCATCAGATACAACCAAGCGGTTGGCCCAAACACAAGACGCGCATAATGAGCGAAAAAACGCATGCCCCAAACTGGATTCCGCCATATCGGCAGAAGGCTGATTAAACCCGTAAGCGCCGCCGTAAAAACATTCGTGGTGCCAACAAAAAAGTCAGTTAGTCCTGACTTGATCTGTTCGCCCACCGTCTTCGTTTCGACGTCGTCATGTTTCTTAACCGAAGCCGTCGCCATCGGAGCGAGTCGATCGGGAATGGCTTCCCATTCCGACTTTGGTACGTCGACCAATTGACCAATTTGCGGATCGAGTAAATAGATCTTGTCTGCAATCGGCATCAGCGAATGATAATCGTGCGTCACGATAATCGAAGTCTTGCCAAACTTGTCGTGCGTTTCGCGAATAAGATCCGCGACCTGACGCCCGGTTAACGGATCAAGTCCAGACGTCGGCTCATCATAAAGTATCGCCGAAGGGTTGTAAGCGAGTGTTCGTGCGATCGCCAACCGTTGCCGCTGGCCTCCGCTTAATCTGGAAGTCGGAACGTTCCCGGGAACGCGCAATTGCGTTAGTAATTCCTTGGAAGGGACTGGGTTCGCATGATCACCGCCACTTGAACGTGCAAACTCCATATTTGAAATCGGTGAAAGCTCATCAAAAAGTGCAAACGATTGAAAGACAACTCCGGCTTTGCCCGCCTTCGCTTTTTCACCGTCGATTAAGACTTTTCCTTTCCACCGAATCCCTTCATTCACTTGCCCCAATAGCCCCGCCATCATGCGCAGCAAGATTGATTTGCCAACGCCACTGGGACCGACAATCAGCGTGATGTCTCCGGAGCGAAACTCCGCGCTGGTGCCTTTAAGCAAATGCTGAGTTCCAGCGGTCACGTGAATGTCTTGAATCGAAATCCCTGCGTCCGTCACTCCCGATTTAGTATTCAATTGACGCTCCTCGCAGGTGCGTAAGGAATCTCTGAATGCTCAGTCGCGATACGAACCGGAAGTTTCTTGGGTTGGACCGCGTTCGGATCTGCTTCACCTTCAATATGAAGGGTCAGCCATCGACTGTCTTTGTGCAAAATTCGATGACGCAAAACGCGAGCGAACTCCGGAGTGATCTTCTCTCGTGGCGAACCAAAAAGCGCCATCCCAATCTCAGTAATGGTTGGCTCAAGTCGATCGTTTGCAATTGCCATCGCACGCTGAGCCTCTGGCCCCTTCCAATGCTCTTCGAGAACCCCTTTCAGTCGATCGTTTCCGACGAAGACTTCCTGGAACACGTCACCCATTAGCTCTTGGACCTCAGGGTCGTTAACTATGGATTTGATGCTTTTCGAAATCGTGGCTTTCACTTGTTCGTTTCGAACAATTCGTTTCATGATGGATTGCTGGACCGCCACAATGTCTTCAACGTGAGATTCAAGAATCGGAACCGCCTTTTCATCAACAAAACGCTTGAACTCTTTCTCGGTAAGCTTCTTGTCCGGCAACGGCGTTTTGTCGTAAATGTAACGCCAGCCAAAACGAAACATTGAGACCTCATTCCAAATCTCTTGTCCAATCTCACTGGCAAGCGGCTCACCTTCCGCCTTAACGATTGGCATTATTTCGCTTTGGACGAGCGGCACAATCTCTTTCTCAACCAATTCTGATTGATACCGTTGTCCAATCTTTCGAATTCGATCCTCACGAGCTTCGAACGCGTTTTTCAAATCCTCTCGAATCACGGCCGAAGCGTCTTTCAAAGAAGCCTCAACGACTGGGCGAAGTGCCGTCACAATATCGTTTTGATTTTTCTGGTACGAATCAACAATCAACTTTGTCAACTCACGCCGTTTTTCAGGCGGCAACATCGTCTGCAAAACCCAAGCCGAAGAATCAGGGGCCGCGTGGTATTCCACGAACGCCGACTCATTCAATTGCGGCGCAGAACCGTATAACGTTACGAAAGCGCGATCCGCCCAGGCGAGCCCTTCTTCGTTGCACTGCTCATCTTTGACACGGGAAACAACTCCAATCGCTGAGACTTGTTCTCCGCTTCCAAGGTAAACCGCGTCGCCTACCGATACCAATTGCGCGTATGGAAAATTAAGTTCCACCGTACGCCTCTGATTGCCAACGTACTGAGCGATCAAGTTCGTCGCCTCAGGCGCACGGCTAAACGACTGCCGCGCGAACATGATCCCGATTGCGATCAAACCGATCCAGATGAGAGTGCCAATAATGGCTCGAAATTCAAACGTTTGACGCATTTTTGGTTTCGTTAATGATGGTGTAAGTCAGCGCAGACGTGGCGACTCTGACTCTCAACTATACCCTTTGAGACTGACTTAAGTTTCGTACGATGGCGTTTCTGGGTAGTTTCACGCTCTGGTTAGTTTTGAGTAATCAGTCTTTTTTCTTGTCTTTTTTCTTCTTAAATTTCTCATCCAAACCAGATGAATGATCGTGAATGATCTTCCAGCCTTCATCCATCTTTTTAACGACGAGCGAGAAATTTCCATCGACCTTGGAGTCATCGCTGAGCGTCAAATGAAAGTTACCTAATACTAAAGCGGATTTCGACTCAATCATTGAAATCTCCAGTCCGTCAAAATGCAACTTTCCCATCTTCTCGACAGTTGGGTAACTTCGTTTGTAATTGTCAAGCGTCGCCTCCCAACCATAAGTCGTCTTTCCGCCACTGCTGAAAGTTAGCTTTTCTGATCGCCAGTATGTCTGCATGAACTTTTCAAGATCGCCTTCGTTCCAAGCTTTCGTCTGCTCGGTAAGTATGGTTTCAATAAGCGTCTTTTGGGTAAGCGTTTTTTGGGATTCATTCGATTCTGTTTGCGATGTTGGTTTTGAAGACGACTCCTCTTGCCCAACAACCGGACTCATCGACAACAGACTAACGAGAAACAGCGACCCAATCAGCTCAACGATGAACATTCTCAGGCTTGGACGTCTGCTGGTCGAAGAAGATTCAAAATTCATAGGAATCAGCACTTGGTTTAGATAAACGAACGATTCTAAAAACTCACAACGCAATTCGTGCATTCTAAGACGAACACGCGCTACTGAATAGTTTAAGTTCTGCGTAAAAGCATCATGGTTCGGCTTGGCAAAGTGGCTTAGACTGTTAGCTGGAGTTGGTTCGCAATTTCAATTGCCTACGAGCATCCAACTTTTTTCGTGCGAAATCTATATAGGACGATGGAATAAATGGGCTCTTACATCACCGGCATCTTGGTCGCGTTTTGCATCGTACTCGGCCTCTATTTTTCAATGGAGTTATCAATCGGCAATCCAGTATTTGCCCAAGACACATTGGAAACGGAAACAGAGGATCAACTCCGAAGAATCGCGGAAAACTTTAAGTCAGAAGACCAGATCGAAGCCATCGTTCAATTGGGCGACCGGCCTGGTGACCTAAGCAAAACGATTCCAGTCCTTGCGACGCTCGCCACAGTTCAAAATGAATTGGTTCGAAATGCCGCTGATCTTTCGCTCGAAACGATAGGGAGTCCGGGTGTCGAACATCTCAAGCCATTTATGGAACAAGACACTACGAGAGGTTATCGGATCGCTTGCTCTGGCATGAAGTCGATTGGTCCGGGTTGCGAAATTTATCTCAAAGACATCAAACGACTGTTAGTCAGCGACGAACCGATGCGTCGTCGGTGCGGGCTTTATGCGTTGCAAGGGATGGGCGACGCAGGAAAATCCGCCATGC
>CAYMFZ010000310.1:0-6929 GCA_964389585.1 uncultured Pirellulaceae bacterium
CTTCAAGATTTGTCTTGATGGGGTCGTTTGCTCATTGATTTTGCACACGAACAGAAGAAGCGAAGCCGCATCAAGAGACCTTAGTCACTTCAAATCGCTTTCGAGCCAAGCCATGTCTACACCGCTGAAGGATCCCAGCATGTTCCGTCCGTTTGAGAACAATCCTGACTTCCCCAAACAAGAAGAAGCGATCCTTGATTTTTGGCGCGACCATTCGATTTACGATCAATCGCTTTCGCAACGTGTTGATGGCCCAAAATATGTGTTCTTTGAGGGTCCGCCAACAGCCAATGGCAAACCGCATCCCGGTCACTGCTTGACGCGGGCAATCAAAGATCTATTTCCTCGCTACAAGACAATGCGTGGCTACTATTGCGAGCGCAAAGCCGGCTGGGACACACACGGCTTGCCGGTCGAAGTCGAAGTCTGCAAAACGATGGGAATCCATTCGAAAGAAGAGATCGAGGAATTTGGAGTCGAACCCTTTATCCAAAAGTGCCAACAATCAGTTTGGCAGTACATGCAAGAATGGGAACGCCTGACCGAACGACTTGGGTTCTGGGTCAAGCTCGAGGACGCCTACGTAACGTATCACCAAAGCTACGTTGAATCGGTTTGGTGGTCGTTGAAGAATCTGTTCGATCGCGGCTTGCTGTATCAAGGCCACAAGATCATCTGGTGGTGGGCTCAAGGTGGCACCGCGCTGAGTAGTGGCGAAGTGGGCCAAGGCTACAAGACGGTCATGGACCCTTCGGTCTACGTTTTGTTTCCTTTGGTTGACCGCGAAAACACAAGCATGTTGGTTTGGACCACAACTCCTTGGACTTTGCCAAGCAATCAATTCGCAGCGGTCAATGAGAAAATCGAATACGCCACCGTTTATGATGCTGAACTCGATCACAACATTATTTTTGCCAACGACCTCGTTGAGAAAATAAGCACTAAAGTCAAGCGTGAACTCGAAGTCAAATCAACCGAGATGGGATCGGAACTAGTGGGCGAACGGTACGTTCCGCCTTTTGATTACTATTACAAAACGATGGGTGAAGAAACAGGTGAACTTGCCGATGGCGGAACACAGCATCTTGCCTGGCGAGTGACGTCGGCGAATTTTGTGACAACGGACAGTGGGTCGGGAGCGGTGCACGAGGCTCCAGCGTTCGGTGAAGTCGACTATGAATTGTTGGTTGAAGAGCAATCTAAATTTAAGAAAGGGCAGGGGCCCAAGATGATTTGCGCCGTGGCCCCGAACGGAAAGTTCACAGCAGAAGCACCAGATTACGAAGGCGTGTGGGTCAAGGACGCGGACAAGCCCATCGCGCGACGCCTCAAAGAAGAAGGCAAGCTCTATCATCAAGAACAATACCAGCACGAGTATCCCTTTTGTTGGAGAGCCGATGACGATCCGCTGATTCAATACCCGCGAGAAAGCTGGTTTATCCGAACGACTAAGTTCAAGGACCAGATGATTGCCAACAATCAAAAAATCAACTGGCTGCCCGAGCACATCAAAGACGGACGTTTTGGGAACTTCCTTGAGTCAAACGTTGACTGGGCGCTTTCGCGCGAACGCTACTGGGGCACGCCGTTGCCGATTTGGGTTTGTGAGTCGACTGGTCAATCGGAAGCGGTTGCTGGCTACGAAGAACTGCTTGGCAAACCCGGCATGACGGGAACGGAAGTTTGGGAAGCTGCCAAAGCCAAAAACCCTGATCTGGCCGAAGACTTAAAGGTTCACAAACCCTACATCGATCACATCACTTACGATTCGCCGTTCGAATCGGGCGCGAGAATGAAACGTGTTCCCGAAGTCATCGACTGCTGGTACGACAGCGGCGCGATGCCTTTCGCGCAATGGGGCTATCCGCACAAAGGGCGCGAACAATTCAAAGCCCAATTCCCGGCTGACTTCATCAGCGAAGCCCTCGATCAAACTCGGGGTTGGTTCTACAGCCAATTGGCGATCAGCACTTTATTGTTTGGTGAAGACGCGGCAGCCGGTGAAGAGCCGGTGGCTTATCCGCACCCGTTCAAGAATTGCATTGTATTAGGTTTGATGCTCTCTGAATGGTGGGAGAGCAACAAAGACGGCCAAAAGACAATCTACCTTTCGCCCGAGGAAGCCAAGAAAGCAGAAGGCAAGCCCGAACACAAAGTCGGCAAGATGTCGAAGAGCCTGCGAAACTATCGCGCTCCCAATGAGATCTTCGACCAGTACGGAGCCGATGCGTTGCGTTGGTATTTCTTTGCCAAGCAACCACCGTGGACTTCGATTCAATACAGCGAAAGACAGATTAAGGAAAGCATCCCCGAGTTTCTGCTGAGGCTATGGAATGTCTACAACGGATTCTTTATCCAGTACGCGAACCTCGATGGATTTTCACCCGCTTCGTTGTCCAACCCTGGACAATTGTCGAGCGAGAATTTGCGTGACGGAGAATGCTACCGGCCACTCGATCAGCGTGGCGAACTTGATCGGTGGGTGCTGAGTGAACTCCATCAGACACTTGACGTCGTAACGAAGTCCATGGATGCGTACGACAATTATGGCGCCTGTTGTAGGATCACGTCGTTCGTTGACGCCCTCAGCAATTGGTACGTCCGACGAAGCCGTGATCGGTTTTGGTCAAAGGACAAACAGTCCGCTGAAAAACTCGATGCGTATTGGACGTTGTATGAGTGCTTGTCGACCACGGCGAAAATGGTCGCGCCGTTTGTTCCGTTTATGGCCGAAACGATCTGGCAAAATCTGACGAGTGTTTTCAATGGCAAGGCGACATCGAGCGTTCATTTGTGCGATTACCCAACTGCCGATCAAGGCATGATCGATGAAGACTTGTCGCGGCGAATGGGTTTGCTTCGTGAGATCGCGTCGTCTGGACTTTCGGCTCGGATGAATGCAAAACTCAAAGTCCGCCAACCACTTTCCGGCGTCACCGTCATCCTCAACGACCCCATCGATCAGGCGTGGTTAGAAGAACATGGCGAGCTTCTGAAAACCGAACTCAACGTTCACGACGTGACTTATACGACCGATGCGGGTGAGTTCGTCACTTATCAAGTCGTTCCAAATTTCAAACGCCTAGGCCCTCGAGTGGGCAAGCTAATGCCCAAACTGAAAAAAGCATTTGCTGAAGCCGACGGTGGCGCGATGTTGACGGAGTTGACCGACAGCGGAAAGTCATCATTGAATGTCGAAGGCGAAACGATCGAACTTGATCAGGAAGACGTCGAAGTCCGACTTCAAGCCAACGAAGGCTGGGCGGCGGCTCAAGGGCCTGGCGCCGTAATCGTTTTGGCAACAGAACTGACACCTGAATTAATCCGATCGGGTTGGGCACGCGACATCAACCGACTTGTTCAGGAGCGACGAAAAACACTCGACCTCGAGCGTTCTGACAAAATTGCTTTGGCACTGGTTACGGATTCAGAAGAACTCAAAACTGCGATCAAAGAAAACGATGAGTATCTGAAACAAGAATCTTTAGCTACTAGTTTGAGCTTGGAATCGCCGACAGGCGGTTGCGAGTGTGAAGAGTGTTCGATCGGTGATCATTCACTCAAGATTTTTGTCCAAGTCGATGGTGGGACGAATGTCTGATTCCAATACTTTCAAGATCTGTGTTTTGATTTCCGGCGGCGGCACAACGCTTAAGAACTTGATCAAGTTTCGCGAGCGTGGCGAGCTCGACTGCGAAATTGCGCATGTCATTTCGAACAATGCGAATGCAGGAGGATTGCAATTCGCTGAGACGGGCAACATTCCATCGACGACGATCAGCCACAAAAATTACACCAACGTTTCAGAGTTTAGCGAGGCGATTTTTGAGGTGTGCCGAAGTGTGCAGACAGATCTTGTTGTGATGGGGGGATTCTTAAGACGTGTAAAGATTCCTGCCGATTTCGAAAACCGAGTAATCAACATTCACCCTAGTCTCATTCCTGCGTTCTGTGGAAAAGGGCATTATGGCTCGAAAGTTCATCAGGGTGTGATTGACTATGGGTGCAAGATCAGCGGTTGCACCGTTCATTTCGTCGATGACCACTATGATCATGGTCCAATCATTGCCCAAGAAACCGTTCAGGTATCCAGTAACGATTCGCCAAGCGATCTTGCCCAACGAGTTTTCGAGAAAGAGTGTCAGCTTTACCCCGCGGTAATTAATTCAATCGCCAATGGATTGGTTTCGGTTTCTGATCGCAAAGTCCAATGTGAACTAAAGCCCTGAATTCAGCTTGAACTTTTGTGGATTGTCAGCCTTAAAAAATAGGGTATTGAAAATCAGCCGCCACGCCTTAGCGTCCGGTTTTACGTGATTGAACCGGGTGCTAACGCACTGCGGCTGATCCTAAAAATAAGCTTTGACCAACCACTAAATAAAACGCAGCTTGAAAATTGCCATGACAAATCTCGAAAAACTGAAGCAGGACATTTGCGACATTGGCAAACGCGTTTACGCGAAGGGATTTGCGGCGGCCAACGAAGGCAACATTTCCATTCGTGTCGATGACAACACCGTTCTTTGCACTCCGACACGGCACTGCAAGGGATTCATGACGCCCGATGATATTTGCACTGTTGATATGACTGGCAAACAACTGGCGGGAAAACTAAAACGTACGAGCGAAGTCCTGCTGCACATCGAAATCTATAACCAACGCCCCGACATCAAAAGCGTTGTCCATTGTCACCCACCTCATGCGACGGCTTTTGGTGTGGCCCGCGAACCGATTCCAAATTGCGTTTTGCCGGAGCCCGACATCTTTCTCGGTGAAGTTCCCATTGCTCCCTACGAGACGCCTGGAAATCAAAATTTCGCTGAAACGATTCTCCCTTTTGTGGATCGTACAAACATCATCATTTTGGCGAATCACGGAACGGTTAGTTACGAATCGGATATCGAAACAGCTTATTGGCTGACTGAAATTCTTGACGCCTATTGCAAGATACTTATTCTAGCGCGCCAACTGGGCGGCATTAATTACTTGCCGTTGGAAAAAGGGAAAGAGCTGTTGGCGATGCGAAAAGACTGGGGATTCTCAGACTCTCGCGATGAGAATGCGGATGAGCCAAGCATCGCTGATTTCGCGGCATTCAAACCGAATTGGCCAAAGTCGATGCTTAAGCAGACGGCGTTTCCAGCTCACCCAAGCGTCGCGCAAGTGAATAACTCTGCTCCAGAATCTGAAGTACTCCCTTCAGACTTAACAACCGACCAACTGATTGAACGAATCGCCGAGCGGGTAGCGCAAAAGCTACGCGAGCAAGTGTAGAGCAGTTGTCCCAACTGTCTCCGCATCCAGTTGTCTACGCATCTACTGTTTCCGCATCCAAATCCGCGATTGGGAACAGCTGATTACAATCGCTCCTACGGCTGTCAGCTTTGACTCAACCGCTTGTCCGAAAACGCGCAACAATCCAAGAGACGACTTTTCCGATCACGCACCTGTTGCGACTGCGGCAGTCCGTCACGGATCTGCACCCATTGCAGCCTGTCCCAACTGTCACTTTCGCAACATCTGGATGCGTTAAGGAATGACGGTTAGCTCGACTCTGACTCGGCACCGCTGTTAAACCTAAACGGTTGTTCGGCTTGTTCTTCTCGATCTATTTCGAATCTTTAAAACGATCGAATCTTAATATTGCATCAATTGGATTATTCCCGATGCATTCGTTAGCTAAGGTCCACCTTTTAAAACGGAAGTTTTCCCATGCTAGCGAAATTCGCTTTGCCAGCCACGTTGGTTGCCATCATGATTTGTTCAGGAAGTGTTTGCTCAACCGCGAATGCGCAGCAACCGCTTTACAGCTCAGGCGGACAAGAAAACGTAACGCGCGTTGCCCGAGTCGTTCGTCAGGATGAAGACGACAAAGCGGACGACGCGACGGCGAAGCTTCAAGAGCAGCTTGAGAAGATGCAATTGCGTCTCGAAGAGCTGGAGAATGACGTTGAGAAGAAGCTTGATTCTCAGCCAAAGAAGAAAAAGGAAGATGACAAATCTGACAAGGAAGTCGACAAGCGGCTTGATGAGCTCGAAAAGGATTTCAAGAAACAAGCCAAGGCCGTCGAAAAGATCGAAGACGCAGTCCCTGGATTTGTCGTCCATGGCCACAAATCTCCAAAGCTGAAATTCTTTGGACGAATTCACTATGACTATTGGGCGTTCCCAGCAGTCGAGTCGACAATCAATCCACTTGAGGGTGGAGATCCGCAAGATCGTTTTAACTTTCGCCGAATGCGAATCGGAGTTTCTGGTGACTTGACCGATAACATGTTTTACAAGTACGAAGGCGAATTTGCGGGTGGAAGCGGAAACACATCTTACCGAGACGCTTACATCGGTTTTAAAGAACTTCCTTACCTGAACACAGTCATCATTGGTAACCACAAGCGACCCTATGGCTTGGATCACTTGAATAGTAGTCGTCACAACGTGTTCATCGAGCGTCCGTTTATCGTTGAGGCATTCAATCAAGATTCACGTCGACTAGGTATTTCGAGCAATGGCGTTTCGGAAGACCAGAACGTGAACTGGCGTGTTGGTGTCTGGAATCAGCTTCTGACTCAGACAAGTTCGGGTTACATCGACGATCATTACCAGTTGGAAGTCGCCGGACGATTGGCCGCAACGCCCTGGTGGGACGATTCATCGGGTGGACGCGGATACGCACACTTTGCGATTTCTGGCTCTGCCGGAGTTCCCGCTGGCAACAACGCGAATAACGCAGCTCGTTACCGAACAAGACCTGAAGCCCGGTCGTCAGGACGTTGGCTGGACACGGGGCGAATCTCTGGTGCGAACTCAAACTACCTGATTGGATTGGAAAAGGCGATCAACATCGGCTCATTCAACTGGACATCGGAATACATGAGAAACAACGTGGACCGACGCGATGCAGTCGGTGAGGACGTTGCCTTTGATGGACT
>CAYMFZ010000311.1:0-6883 GCA_964389585.1 uncultured Pirellulaceae bacterium
TCACTGTTGATCGAATATCTTGGTTTCGGGATAGGCTCTTAGGTCTACGCCCCCTGCTCTGCAACGAACTGTAAGCGGCCAGGTATCGTTCCGATCAGCGAAAGTCTGATTGACGACTTGAGGTAAGGAAAACTTCAGTGTCAATTCAGCCCGAGGCCTTACGGCCAACGGCTCAGTAAAAATGACTTCGCAATCAACATCCAAAGCAACGCCCAATTCACGTCTGCATTGGGCGTTTCAAACCTACTGTCGTTGACGTGGCTTTCTTGAATAAAACGATATGGTTCAAATTCTTGGCAAAAGTTACCATCTGCGTGGAATCTACATTTGCGACGAGAAACATCTTGAGCCAAAAAAAGAAAAAACGACGTCCAGACAAACGTGAATCCGCACCTCAGGAATTAGGGAATGAGAACTCACAACCGGGCGTTCAATCGTCTGAGCCTGTAGGGCAACAGCGTGTGCATCTTTCTCGGACGAACAGTTTGCGAGTGTTTACGACGGCAGTTTTTTCATTGCTGATCCTCTGGTTTTCTTTTCCACCGGTCGGTCTTGCCTGGCTGGCATGGCTCGCGCCGATTCCACTGACCTGGTTAGTTCAGACTGAAACCCTGCCCGGTCGTCGTCCCTATTGGCAACTTTGGTTTGCTGGTCTGATTTACTGGCTGGGAACGTTCTACTTTATTCCGATTCCCTTTCCCCAAGTGCTTTGGATCGGTTGGATCGCCGTCTCAACTTACATGGCTTGTTACACGCCGATGTTCATTGGCGTCGCGCGAACATTGGTTCACCGATTCAAACTCCCTAGCCTCCTTGTCGTGCCAATCGTCTGGACAGGTATCGAGTGGATTCGTTGTAACTTCGCGACTGGGATGGCGATGGTTTGTCTTTCGCACTCCCAATACAAGACACCGATTCTACTTCAGGTTGGAGACTTGTTTGGTGCGTACACTCTGACGTTCGCAATGGTTCTGTTTGCTACTGGAATTGCGAGTGCCGTCGCGATTGGAGCTTTTTCGACTTCAGCAAAAACGAACATGAAATCTCGTGTTGCAGGATTGGCCGTATCCGCAGCAGTCATTTCAGTCGTCTTGCTTTATGGCCAATTCAGACTCAACGAAGAGATTAAATACAAAAGCGATTCAACGCTCGCGGTCGCACTAATTCAGTCTTCCAACGATGTTGTGTTTCGAGAGCTGACAGAAGACGAAGCAATGTCGCAGTTGGTGGAAAAGTATCAACTGACGTGGAGTGCTAGAAAAGAGTGGAGTGATTTGGATTTGGTTGTTTGGCCTGAGTCAGCCTTTTATCCTTATGCGGATCTTCTTTCTGATTTCAGTGACGAAGCAACCGTTGAAGCAGTTGCCAATACGCGGACCCAAATCTGGAGTGATGCCGTCGGCTATCCCGACCATTTCCAAACACCAATTCCTTTATTAACCGGCGGCGGAACGAGAGATCCGGCAAACGACAAATCATTCGCGTCAGCGTTCTTGATTGCGAATGATGGTCTGATTGAGACTCGTTACTTCAAGAACCATTTGGTGATGGTCGGGGAGTATGTTCCGCTTGCAAACTGGTTCCCGTTCATCCAAAAAGTTTCACCGATCGGCAAGGGAATTGACGCAGGCATCCAGTTTGAAGTTGTCAGTCGCAACGGAGTTAATATTGCGCCAAGTATCTGTTTTGAATCAACCATTCCGCATCTCATCCGACGTCAGATCAATACGCTGACGAATTCTGGGGCCGAACCTGATGTGATGATCAACCTCACGAACGATGGTTGGTTCTTGGGCACCAGTTGTTTGGATTTTCATTTGGCCTGTAACGTTTTTCGGGCGATTGAAATGCGCAAGCCGCATTTGATTTGTGCCAATACAGGGCTTTCCGCCGAGATTGATTCCTGTGGCAGGCTAATTCAAACTGGGCCGCGGCGAGAAACGAAAGTCCTTCGTGCCGACGTTCGCCCAATCGAGAGATCGAGCCTTTATCGTACGATTGGCGACTTGATTCCAATTCTGTTTGCTGGGATTTCATTGATCGCCGGCTGTGTCGGTTGGTGGAACCGAAAGAGGAATTAGATTTCGTCAAGAATCTCCAGGGACGTAGATTTAACAATCGCTACTTGTTTGTGTTAGATTGTCAGGGTCAACTTCGTGAACCTATGGCACGTGGTCAAAGTTCTATACACAACTTGAAAGTTCAAAATGAATCCAACGCGACGCCAATTGCTCAAGACTGCTGTTTCAAGTTCCTTTGTCGCGGGCTCGATTGCATCCATCGCGCCGACGATGGTGTTTGGTCAATCGAAACGCAGGGACGATACGTTGCGGATCGCTGCGATTGGTTTTGGCGGCCGTGGCAAAGCGGATTTGGCCGAGATGAAGTCGCACAAGTCGTTTCGTTTGACGGCGGCCTGCGATGTGGATGCATCGTTCCATAAAATCGCTGATGAGTTTGGTGAGAACGCTAAAAAGTTTCAAGACTACCGTCAGCTTTTCAAAGACGCGGCCGACGAATTTGATGCCGTCTTAATTGCAACACCCGATCACATGCACTCGCCAATCGCGATGATGGCGATGGAACACAACAAGCATGTTTATCTGCAAAAGCCGCTTGCTCAAGACATTGCGGAATGCCGATTGTTGGCTCAGACCGCCGCCAAGAAACCAGAACTGAAAACGCAAATGGGAATCCAGATTCACGCTCACGGCGCGTATCGGACAGCGGTCGCTTGGATTCAAAACGGATTAATTGGAACGGTCAAAGATGTTCATAGCTGGTCTGGAAAAGGCTGGGGCGGCGAGAGTGATCCCAAAGACCCGACAAAGGTGCCGGATTATCTTGACTGGAATCTTTACTGTGGTGTTCAGGAAGAAGTCGAATACGTTGATGGCTGGTATCACCGAAATAACTGGCGGAAGTGGTTGAATTTCGGAACTGGAACCCAAGGCGACATGGGCTGCCACATTGTTGATCCCGTGTTCAACGCGCTTGAACTCAAAGAGCCGACCAAGTGTACTTCGCTTGGACCTGGACCTTTCAAACGCAACTTTCCTTTGATCAGCCATGTTGTCTACGCGTTCAAAGGAACGAAATACACCACCGACTCGGTTAATATGACTTGGTACAACGGCTCGTTGCGGCCTAAGCAGCTAGACGGAATTCCTAAGAACGTCGAGCTGCCGCATCAAGGTTCTGTCTTCGTTGGCTCGAAGGGAAGTTTAATCTTGCCACACATTGGAGAACCTCAAGTCTTCAACGTGGATGGAACGCCAATGGAAAAGCTTCCAGAAAAAATGGCTCACTCAAATCATTTTCATGATTGGATTGATGCCGCGATTGGGCAAAAAGAAAAAGCAAGCGCGCCATTTGAGTACTCTGGCCCATTGACCGAAGCCGTCTTGATGGGCACCGTGATTAATCGCTGGGCCAAGGAGACTTTCGATTGGAATGCGCAAGAATGCAAGTTCGAAGGCGACAGCGCGAACGTCGAAAAAGCGAACGCTTTGCTTAAGCCAAAATATCGTACGGACTGGTAGGTGGGCGACGACCGTGAGCTCGGATTCTTTCTTGAGAACCAGAGCAGGTTGGTTCAGGATTTGAATTTTGGTTCGTTAGATCAATCTGTTTCGATTTGGATCTGTTTCAATTTGGATTTGTTCGGATTGGGATCTGTTTGGATTGGGATCTGTTTGGATTTGGAAATCTGCTTTGAGCTGCACGTTATGATCACAGAGTGATCAACGACTATCGATAGTCGTTGATTGCTCCGCAATCAAAACGTGCGCAACACGGCCATCCTCAAACTCAAGGCCAATAAGCGGGGGTTTCCGATCAACAGTCATCTCCCGAATTAGTCATCTCCCAAATTAGATCTCCCAAATTAGATCTTTTGAATCAAATTTTTCAAATTAGATCTTCCTATTCAGTCAACTCCCAGATCAGCAATCTTATGAATCAGGCATCTCCCGAATCTTTTTGATTAACGTCCGAAGATAGCAGTTCAACTTCCCTTCGTCTTTTTCCCAATGCCATCAGAAGTGACAGCACTTCCTGGTTGCAGTTGGCCAATCTTTTTCAATTCGCTATTGAGAAGCTCAAACAATCGTCCGATATCCAATTCCTGCAGAGACGATGCTCGGAAGACGCTTTTCGATACCGAAAAACAACTTCTTCGAAACATCATATCCGCAGAATTCCCATCCGATTTTTCGAGGTGAACAGTGTTGATTCGAATTGCAGTCTTAATGTTGGCGGTGACAGTTTTCGCTACACCGGCTTTTGGTCAGTCACGATCTCAACAGAGCGCGGTCGCCGGTGGAATCGCGGGGGCCATCCTGGGTGGCATTGCAGGCCACCAAAACGACGAAACACCGGAAGGGATCGCAATCGGTGGTGCCGTCGGTGCGATCGCAGGTGGACTGCTTGGAAAAGCTCAAGACGATCAGATGATGCGTGACTATCGTTACCAGCAATACGAAACGCAACAGTATCAGCAGCGAGTTCAGGCTGCGGTTTCTGTTGGCGATGTCATTTCGCTTGCTCGCTCAGGCGTCAATGATTCGCTGATTGTGAATCAGATTCGAAGCAACGGCGTCCGTCAAAAAATTGGCGTCAATGAAATTATCAACCTGCATCAAAACGGCGTTTCTGAATTGGTCATCAACACGATGCAACAGACTCAACAAGCTGGACCGCAGCGAGCAACGGTTGCTCAAGCTCGTCCGATTGTGGTTGAGCGTCCGATCGTTGTTGAGTCACGACCGATCATCTACGATCACCGTCCCGCCGTTTACCGTCCTCAGCCAACAATTGTGTTTGAGCATCGTGGTTCACGGTACAATTCCCCACCGGTTCGTAGTTCGCACTACCACGGTTACGATCGACACCGTCGTTAATGGTGGGATGATTCGATGCGTGGGCCAACTAACTGTGTTGGTTAATCAAAAAATTTGCAAACGCCCGGTAGCCAACGCTGCCGGGCGTTTTGCGTATAATGAGCTTGGCAGTCAAAAGACAACCTTGGTTTAAACTTATTTCAAGCAGCCTTCTACCATGAACCAACATTCGAAACGTTTAAGCTCGATTAACGCCAGTTGGCTTGCGATCCTCGTAATGGTTTTGTCGCCAACGTCAGGCTTGTTCGCTCAAGACGAATCTAAAGAAGCCTCCACCTCCAAGAGCAGTGCCGCCTCAAGTTTGGAGGCAGCAAAGCAGATTTCTGCTGCAAGCGGTCGTCCGATTTTTGCAATTGCTGGTCGAAGCACCTGACCGCCTTGTGCGGCGCTCTTAAAACGGTTGAACACCGACCGAGAGATTGCGCCCATCGTGGCACAGTTCGTGCCAGTCAAATTGGATGTTGCATCCGATGAGTACGCGCAATGGCGACAGGATCACCCGTCTGAAGGAAACACGATTCCGAAACTGTTTATCGTTCGCGCTGATGGCGAAACTCTTTACGGTCGATCGGGATCTTTAAAAGGGCAAGACCTGCCAAACATGCTGACTCGGGCGCTGCAAAACTCTGGAAGAATTCTTAATGCCAAAGAAGCTTCGTTGCTGACCAAAGCGGCTGACGAATTCACGAATCTCAAACAAGAAAATCAGGTTGAAAAAGCCATTAAGGCGCTTGGGCGCGTAAGGAAAATTGGTGAGCCTGGAAAAATCCCCAGCTACTCTCAACCAGCATCGCGCGTGAATCAGCTTGCGATTGAGACCGCAACCAATGTCAAAACCGAACTCGATACGCTGGCGGCAAAGATGGACGGTGAGAATTCGGACAAGCTTAATGCGATCATGGAATACTTGAGAATCAAACGCGAATACGGAGCTTTGAAATTGCTTAAACCGGAACTCGCCTCGTTTCAAAAGATCCATACTGGCAAAGCGAATAGTCAATTGACACGAGAAGCCAAAATTATTGACGCGGCAAAAACGGCTGACTCAAAAAGTAAGCGGGCTAGAGCGCTTTCGCGTTTGAATGACCTGATCACCAAGTCTGAAATCGAAGAAATTAAAGTCTTATCTACTCAGGTAAAAGATGGATTGACTGGCGAAGGAGAGTCGCTTGACGATCTCTAAGTTGTCCATATTTTGAATCTGCAGGAACTTCTCCAGAAGTTTTTTCCTGACCTCGTAAGTTGAATTGATTCGTCGTAGATTGGCTTGAATTGATTTCTTGATTCAATTCACTCAATCGACATGTCAGCAAAAATTTCAATTCAACCAGGAAGCCTCAATCACGATCAATTGAAGATTGTTTACGACGGCGCCATCGAAGCCAGTCTAAGCGACGACTGTTGGGCAAACGTTGAGCGGTCACATCAAGTCGTTTTGTCTTTGATGGAAAAAGATGATTCGATTTACGGAATCAATACTGGATTTGGTTTACTCGCCAACAAAAGAATTCCTGATCACGATCTTGAGCAATTGCAACTAAACATTGTTCGCTCGCATTGCGCAGGAACAGGCGAGATTTTCGATGATGCCATCGTGCGTCTCATCATGCTGTTGAAAGCTGCGAGTCTCGCGCGGGGCTATTCTGGTGTTCGTCCGGTAGTGATCAAAACCCTAATCGCTTGTCTGAACGCAGGACTGTTACCTTGTATTCCGTCGAAGGGGTCTGTTGGGGCAAGTGGCGATCTGGCGCCGCTTTCGCATATGAGTTTGGCACTCATTGGCGAAGGTGAGTTTCGTGTCGATGGGAAAGTGCAGCCGGCAAGCCAAGCCTTGGCAACTCACGGAATCGAGCCTCTTCGGCTTGGCCCCAAAGAGGGATTGGCGCTTCTCAATGGCACTCAAGTCTCAACGGCTCTCGCGTTGGCGGGGCTTTATGAATCAATGCGATGTTTCAATGCCGCCGTTATTGCTGGAGCAATGT
>CAYMFZ010000312.1:0-6873 GCA_964389585.1 uncultured Pirellulaceae bacterium
AGATTCTACCAAGGCCAGCCCGCGTCGCCAAACGCGGAAGGTGTGCCGAAGGCCTGTGCGTAAAAACCATGTTGGGCGACCCGATCAAGCACCAGAAAGCGTTGATTGGGAGACAAGTTTCCGTGGGCCACGACCGCCAGAAATGCTGTGTGGCATTGCACGGTCAATGTCGGGCATCGGTATTTGAGTGCCGTCAGGGTTAACGATGAGTATTTCGCAATCCGAGACAAGGTCGTTGCGCGGCATAACGGAAACGATGATGCCATCTCTGATGTCCAATGCGATATCAGGGCCAGCATAGCCGCATTTGCCACAGGCGTCGGATTCCAGTTCTGATTCGCGGACGACTAAATTGCAAAATGACGGATCGCCAATGTTCGCAGAGTTGTCGGTGAAGTAAGACCAAGCGGGAACTGAACCGTCCGCCGCCTGACGCCAAAGAATCTCGTTGCCGATTTGATAACAGGATTCGTTAGCGCCGTACATCGGCGTGGAACAGAAGCCCCATTGGAAGCCAACGGAGTCGTGTTGCACGAGGTTCGCGCCACAAGTCGGGCACGGAATCGGCGGAGTTTCAACACGTGCAAAGCGTGGCATCAGTTATCGACTAGGGTCGCCCAACAGGTTTATATACGACACGGTGTCGCAAAAACAGGAATTTGATTTGTCCTAGCTTACCTATTATGCTGAAGCTTTCAAGTGTTGGCTTCTAACTGTAAATTTCCCATTCAGAATTTGTGCATGCAATCTGCGCATGCGATTAAAGCTTGCAATTCAAATCGGCTTTCAGTTCTCCATTTTGAATTTGATGACTTGATAGCTTAATTCGAATCGAATCTTCATTACGACAAAGAATCGTTTTCAATCAACCCACTCGAATGGAACCTTATGGAATCCCCAACTCGCGGCCAAAGCATCCGCTGCGTCTTCGCGGTCGGTAATTTCTCCCCACCCTCCATTGTGCAGGAAAGCATGCGCTAACTCGTGAGCGATGATGTAGCAGGAGAATTCGTTAGAGCATTTCTCCAAACGGGGTTTCAGGACAACACAACGACTTGCGCCGTTGGGGCCAAGCTGTGCCATCACCACGGTTCGCCCACGTCCCGGTTCACAATCATCCAATGAAATTCGAAAAAAGGGATCAGAAAGCAAATCACTTTTGACGTCGTCGGGAAGGCTTTCCAATACGTGCTCGATTCTCGTAGCAGTAAGCGGAAATTGCTCGAAGGGTTTCAGATACTTCGCAAAAATGTTTTTCACCTAATTCAATTCACCCAAAATTCGCAAAGCTAATTCCACTCGATCCTACAATTTGGATTCTTCTCTTTGAATCGGTTCAAGCCCGCACGTGTAATTTTAGTCTTTCCAACTTTCAGCGTTCTAAGTCTGGTCAGCCCCTCAAGCCAGTCGATCCCCGCGTTACCCACGTTCGTATCGCTGACTGAAAGATACTCAAGATCATCGAGCTTGCCAATGTGCTGCAGGTCACCATTGGACAGTTCGATGGATTCGAGAGTCAAGTAAGCCAGATTCTGCAAACGGGTGATTGGCTTGAATCTATTTGGAAACGAATCCAACTCTCTATTCCCGTTCGCCGCTTTGTTGTGAAGACTTAGGAAATTCTGAAATGGCTTTCGCGTTCCAACGATCGTTAAGCTTTCCAATTCAGCGAGTTGTCCAAGTGATTCGAACAACTGAGCATCAATTTTCAAATTCGTGTCGAGGTGAATCTCTTTCAAATTCGGCATGTGTTGAACAAATGGAATTGTTTGCGGAGTCTGATTCCAGCTCGACCAATCAAACACTTCCAAATTAAGAAATTCGACGCTTCCCATGCGAACTTCCTTTTCTAGATCCACCTTTAAAAGTCGCAATGTCTTCAACGATTTAGCTTTGGCGATATTCTTGAACTCGGCGAGACTGAGTGGCAGGTAACGAATTTGCATTTCTTGCAGGTTACGCATTCGATGCAGAGACGGCACGCCAAATTGGTCTTGGCTGGAAGCAATCGATTCGACTTCAAGCAAATTCAGATTCGATTGTGACGCTATATCGGCCCATGCTGCTGCACTGTCAACTCCATGGTGAATCTCCAGTTGGCGAAGCCCTTTAAGGTGTTTGAGTTCCTTGGTTAACTCGACTGTCGCGAGTCGATTGAAACTCACGTATTGGGCGCGCTGAAAAAAGTCGACGCCAAACGTTTTTGACCAAGGATGCGGAGAAGTCATCGAACGCTTCGTTCTGACGGTGCGTGTTCGCAAATTGAAGAATTCTTCCATCTGGTAGTCGTAAACGACTTTTGCAGTGCCTTCAAATGGAAATCCCAGCTTGGATTTAAATGACTCGTTGTCAACCATGCGAAACTTTTCAACCACTCGTTTTTGCTCAATCGCTTCATTGTATCGTTTGCCTAGAAGCCCAATAACGACACAGACTAAAGTGAAGAAGACAGCGAATTTAAGAAGCGAAAATCGATACGACTTTTTAGATAGCATTTATTTGTGCCAGAAAACGAGATGCCTTTTTAAACTTCAATGCGTCATCACGTAGGTCACGATGTTGATACCAAGCGGATAAGAGACTCGCTCGGAATACGTCTTGAAATACTCTTTGTTTTCGCCCTCTCGTTCCCAGCCATCACCGATGTCGTTGTTGTGGCAGAGCAAAGCCATCAACCGATCGTCGCTATCGAAGAATCCCCAAAAGTGAGGCGCCTCGTCGCCTTGAGGATCGCCATGCCAATACTCAAACGTGTGGCCTTGGTTCCACGCGAAAATACTTGGGACTTGCGGAATGCCTTTGATGTCATAAACCAAGTTGAATATCTCATGATCTCTCGTCAACTCACGCGGCTCAAGCTCGGGAAAGACTCGCTTCATTTCACGTTTCACGTTCTTCCAAGCCTGGGGCGCCCAGAAATCATCGGCCATCATGAACCCACCCTTGAGGCAGTACTTGCGAAGCGCCAGAGCTTCTTCTTCGCTTAAGTTCATCCGGTTGATATTCGAAAGGAAAATAAAAGGGTGGTCAAATAGCTCTTCGTCCGTGAGTCGCATGACTTTGCCATTGGGATCGACTTGCATCGACGTCAGATCATGCAAGCGAACAGAAAAGTTCCAATCGCAATCAGGGTAATCATTCGCCCAGGATCTACCGGGACCGCCGCGGCCTCCCACCGAATCATATTGAATACGAACGAACGTAAAAACGTCGTGCTTGAATTGACTTTCGATCTCCCAAGTCGTGTAGTCGTTTCGATCTGGCGCTGTCCGGTTGCCTCGACGGCGATAGAAGTCTTGTCCGCTTTGTCTGTTTTGAGGCTGGGCAAAGAACTTCGTGAGATTGCCGCTTTCATTTGTTGACGTCGAACTTTCGTTAATCGACTCCCCGATGTCGATTCTAGATCTTGAAAGGTCTGAACAAAGTTGACTCAAAAGCCAAATTGCTCCGCTGGTCAAAACCAAAGTCAATAAAACGAAAACCTGCCGCACGTAAACTCCGTTACCTTAATCTTTGGTTCTATGGCCCAAGCCACTTGAACGTATGAAACTCGGTTTCTTTTCGCTTCCACCGAAACAAAACTGGCTTGAATCAGTTTAACCCAGAATGGCTTGTGGGACATCTCAGTTTATATGTATGAAACCGAGTCCGGAAATTTTACGGTTGCTGACCAATGCGTTAACATCAAAACGTCAAAAATCAAAAGTGACCTCACTTTTTCAACAGAATTCGACCATGAATCATCTCAGGCCATTTGCATTGTCCCGTATCATTGGCGTGTTCACAGTAAGTCTGTTTCTGATCGCGAACAGTTCGATTCTTTTCGCTCAATCAGACGCTTTCAAGAACGGATCGTTTGAGACACAAACGAATGGCCATCCCGATGGATGGTATTTTCCGGCGATCTTGTCGGAATCAGGGATCACAATGTCCTTGGATTCCGCGACGCCATTCGAGGGCAATCAATCTGCATTAGTTGATACAACCAAGCTGGATGCAGCCGATCCTCGAACGTTTGGGATGCTCAATCAGATCCTTGACCCGAAAAACTTTCAAGGCAAACGTGTCCGTTTTCGCGCGGCGGTCAAGACGGCGGAGCGGACGAACGAAGGGCGCGCACAATTGTGGTTGAGGGTCGATAGAAAACCAGAGACCGGTCAGCGCGGTTCGATTGGTGCGTTTGACAATATGCAGGATCGGCCAATCACCGTGGACGATTGGCAGAATTTTGAAATCGTTGCTGATATCGAAGAGGATGCGGTTCGGTTGACGGTTGGAATGTTAGTAATGGGAAAAACCAAAGCATGGATTGACGGCGCGTCGCTGGAAATTGTTGATGAAGAGGTGACAACAACTGCTAAAAAGATTCCAGATTATTCAATCGCCGATAAAGCACCTCCTCAATCATTCTTTAATGCTTGGCTCTGGCTGGCGATGATCGCGATCTTCTTTTTCCTGTTCTCCCAAACGAAAAACAATTTAGTTCAACGATTTGCACTTAGGTTTTCATTCGTCTACTGGCTGCTGTATTCATTTCCATCTCCCTTTACGGACATCATTGGATCACTGCTGGCTACGCTTGCAAAATTGAATGTTCCGATTGAAGCCGTTGGTAAATCGTTCAAAACGTTTTCGGATGGCTACGATCACTACGTTGAACAAGTTGTTCACTGGGTTGCACAAAACGGATTGGGGATCGAAGGCGACTTGATTCTTCCAAACGGCAGTGGCGATACAACTTTTGCGTTTGTAAGGTTGTTGGTCTATTTCGGAACGGCATTTTGCGTTGCCTTGATTTGGTCAGGAGTGTTCTATAAGCGGAACACGGATCAAGCCTGGCTTCGCGACATGCTTCAAACCTATTTGCGGTATGTGCTGGCGTTTACCATGTTGGGGTATGGGCTCGCGAAAGCCGGTTTTATTCAAACGCAGTTTGCAACTGCTGGATCGCCATCCGAGTTTCAATTGGATCGGACGTATGGAGCGTCCTCTCCAATGGGATTGCTTTGGACGTTCATGGCAGCGTCACCGATGTATACTTTTTTTGCGGGCCTTGGTGAAACCATCGGTGGCTTATTGTTGGTTTTTCGAAGAACGGCGACACTGGGTGCGATTGTCGTTTTCGGCGTTATGCTGAACGTCGTGATGTTGAATTTTTGTTACGACGTACCTGTGAAGCAATATTCATTTCATCTTGTGCTGATGTCGGTCATTGTTCTGATGCCGGATGTGCCAAGATTGTTCAACGTTTTGCTGTTGAATCGGCCGACGGAAAAGAAAGAGACTTACGATCCGCCTTACACGAATTCGAAAACAGTCTGGGGCTACCGAATACTGAAAGCAATGATCATCGTGTGTGCGTTCGGGGTTCCCGTTTTCAACCACACCTTGAAAGAAGTCAGGCATGAACATCCAGAGCAAGTGGAATCAAAACACTTGCTGATGAACCGCGGTTTTCGGTGGATTAACGAGTACCCATTCAATCGTTGAAGAAGAAGTTGACGAATATTCGCTGGTGATTACTTGAACAAGCTGAGATCTAACGCACCACTGATCAACAATGTTGAAATGAGTGCGATGACAAAGTAACCCAAGAAGACGGCTCGGTCTTTTTTCTGTCTTGATTCCAAAGATTGTTTGAGCTTGAGTTCTTCGTATTCTTTTCGCTCAACGAGTGAAAGCGATGTCAGTTCAGTTGTCGTCATTTGATTCTCCAAGTTAAAGCTTCAATTGAAATCTAGCTTTGTTTTGAAGTCGGTTTTTTCGTGGCGCGAACTCTATCCTGAATCCGCCGTAGTTTTCTCGAATAGCAATCGGCTAACTGAACTCATCGTTTTAATCCGACCCATTCCTGGGCGTTTCAGATCACGCCACCAAAGATGCCACCCCAAGATCGGACGGACCTCCGGTAAGAATAGCGGGAAGGCTGAAGCGATGGCCGCCGTTTTTTCGCTTCCTAGCGGTTCGTCAGGTCGGTTTCGAACTCGGCTGAGGGTCTGCAGAAGCTTGAGTTCTCTGGGGTCTGCCTCACGCTTAAAGTGGGCATGCTTACGCGAGCGTAAACATGGCACCCGTTAGTTAAACATGACACCCGTTAGTTAAACATGACACCCGTTAGTTAAACATGGCACCCGTTAGTTAGTTTGGACAACACTCAAAAGCAATGTGCAACTCAATTTTAGGGTAGTGGATGAGGTCACGAGTCTCGATATGAAGGCGACTGAAGGATTCGTAGCCTTATCCACTACAAAAAAAACCAAAATCATGTAACGCTGCACTAGTTTGTGATTGTCAGCGTAACATTGGCGTCTTTAGAACTAGCGCCTTGGATTCGGACGGAAGCCTCTTTGTTCGCGGCGATCGACGCGCTCAGTTTAATTTCAGCAACATCAACCATGCTTGCGATGATCTTTTCGGAAGAGCTACCCAAGGTGATTGCTCGGTTAACTTCCTCTTCATCTTCCGACAAGTAAACAAAGACTTTAATCGCAGGACCGTCCGATTTAGCAGATACTTGAACCGTTTGAGCACCTTCGGTCGCGTCTAGCACGATTGTTCGAATGTCGTTGGGACCGATCTTCAACACTTGCTGACTGGCCAATTTCGGTCCGCACCCGATGGATGTGATGCCAACAACTATGAAAAAGATGTACACCAAATTCTGAAGGGGCAATTTCATTGTGAGCCTAATTCGTTAACTAATGATTCTTGATGACAGTAAGATTTCGTTTAAAAGCCACAAGGTTCTGCACAAGAACCGCTCGCTTAACTTCGTCGACGTCGCAAGGCTACGTAACCGAAACCTAAACCCAAAAGTAGAATCGACGATGGTTCAGGAACCGCGCCAATCTGCAAAGTCGTTGGGTCGAATAC
>CAYMFZ010000313.1:0-5732 GCA_964389585.1 uncultured Pirellulaceae bacterium
AATCGACGGGCTCAAGAACGTGCGAAAGGTTTTCGCTTTGCTGATGTCGATACGATGGATTGATCGAATCGCTTTGTTGCTTAAGCATCTTTGTCCCCCTATTTTAGTTTTTACCCGTCATTGCATTTGCAACGTCCATGCCAAAACAAAAAAGTAAAGATCGAGTGTAAAAGCCGGTCTTTTTCAACGCGTTTCAATTCGTTTTCTGTTATCGCGAGGCACGATGTCCCGCGCGGGGCAAAACGCCCCAACCACACCGGATGCAAAAGCCCAGTTCAAAATCACACTACAATAGAAGGTTGCGACTTCAAGTAAGCCGTAACGCCAGCCGGGGCCAGAACTGTCAGCAAAATTCACCCGCTGCCAACGATTCACATTATTGCTCATAACAAAAACCAAACATGAAACTCGCCGCCAAACTCATCGTCTTATTCATCATCGCGGTGACCGCCGTGATCGTGATGGCAAGTTTACTGTCGAGTAAGCAAACATTTTCGAACCTCGAAAAACGCCATCGAGACATTTCGCTTGCCGTCAACGCCGTTGAAGAATCAGCAGATTTCCGAGACGCCATTGAATCCAACAACAATGGCTTCTTCGACCAAATGGGACGGCCGATTTCGACCAATGGCACGCGTGTTCGTTGGGTTTGGTTGGGCGAGAACGTCGGCTCTGATTTCAAACCTTCGCTCAAGAATGAACCAAGACTCAACGAGCCGTCCAAAAATTTCTCAACAACCGGAACCACTCAACAGGGCCGAAGAAAGTACTTCACTTACTTGCCGATAAAAGTTGACCAGCGTCGCGGAGCAGTTGAAATTTCCACGCCGCTCAACGACGTTGACTCTCAATCACGATCAACTTGGTTGACGGCACTTTTCACAATCATGGCGACAGGCCTTCTCAGCATTGGCGTCATGCTGATCGCAGGCGTGCGTTGGATCGCAAGTCCGCTGGAAGCGTTGACTGAAAAAATGGAACGCGTCGGACAAGGTGATTTCTCCAGCGATTTGAAAATCCATTCCAAGGATGAGCTTGGCCAGCTTGGCGTCGCGGTCAACAAAATGTGTGACCGACTTCGTCAGCAGCAACAAACGATCGAAAGCGAAACCAATCAGCGGATCGATGCGATGGAGCAATTGCGTCACGCCGACCGCTTGAAAACGGTTGGGCAACTTGCCGCGGGGTTTGCGCATGAAGTTGGCACGCCACTCAATGTCATATCCGGAAGGGCGGAAATGATTCTGGCAAGCCAAGATTCTAATCCGCAACAACTCGCCAAACATGCTTCCGCGATCAAAGACGAATCGGTACGAATCTCCAGCATTATTCAAAAGCTACTCGATTTCGCTCGTCGAAGTCCAAGCCGTCAGACCGAAGGTGACTTGCGCGATGTCATCAAGCACTCCGTTGAATTGATCCGACCACTCACAGAAAAACGGCAGATCAACGTGAGGATGGAATTGCCGACCGAACCGGCACTTGCAAATTTCGACTTCAATCAGATGCAACAAGTGTTGATGAACTTGATTGACAACGCCGTCGATGCTTCGCGTGAATCGCAAACCGTTGATGTTGTTTTAAAACATCGGATAGCCGAGTCACTCTGGGTAATTCAAATCGTTGATCATGGTTCAGGAATCGAAGCATCCGTTCGCGATGAGATCTTTCAACCGTTTTTCACGACGAAGGAAATCGGTTCTGGCACGGGGCTTGGATTGTCGATCGTGCATGGGATCGTTGAAGAACATCACGGCGCGATTCGTTGCGACAGCGAAGTCGACCGCGGTACGACGATTACGATTGAGTTACCGAGCGTTGTTTAGCTGGTGTTTTAGTTGAAGCCTAATTTATGATCTGGCCTGATGGTGGTTTAAGCCCGCATGTTTGTACGCCGTAGGCCCGCATGTTTGGACGCCGTAGGGTAGTACTCAGCATCGACGAATCGCCTCCCACATCTTTGGCCAGCCAAAGCAAGGATGTCGGTTTGGACCTTCGCTTCGCATCAGGTCTGGCGCTATTTCACGGAGTGAAATGCCACAATGCAAATGCCACATTGCAAAGGGCGACATTGCAAAGGGTGACATTGAAAGGAATAACCTTTGCAAGTGAGTGCCGTTTGGTCATTGTGGCCGTTCACTCCGTGAACGAGCGCTGCTTCCGAGCGAAGCGGCAGAAGCAATACTCAGCGCCTCAGCGCATCAACCGAAACAAGCAACCTCGACAATCAAGCTACCATCTACTCAACCATCTACTCAACCATCTACCCACAACGAAAAACCGAGGCAAAACTCAAACCTAGAATCACTCACGTTCTTTCAACTTTCGATAAAGCGTCTTCCGATCAAGTCCCAAAATTTTCGCGGCCTCCGTTTTGTTTCCACCCGTCCGTTCAAGCACGAAGCGAATGTAACGGTCTTCGATCGTTTCCAGTGATGCCAGCGGCTGATTGTCCCCCTCGTCGATCACCAATTGAGTTGGCTTATGTTCGGCAATTTTTTTCGGCAACACATCTGGCTTAATCTTTTCGTGTTGAGCCATCACAACCGCGCGCTCAACAACATTTCGCAACTCACGAACATTTCCTGGCCAATCGTACTTCAACAACTTTTGCAAAACGCTGTCTTCAAAGCCGGTGATTTGCTTTCCCGCTGCTTGGCTAAACTCATTCAAAAAATGATCAGCCAACAACAAGACATCATTGCCTCTCGTTCGAAGCGGCGGAGCGAAAATCTCCAATACGTTAATCCGATAGTAAAGATCTTCGCGAAAAGTCTTGTTCTCGATCGCGGATTCCAAATCACGATTGGTCGCTGCGATCAACTGAACATCAAACGGACGTTCTGATTCTCCGCCAACAGGCCGGACTGTTTTTTGTTCGAGCGCGCGAAGCAATTTTGGCTGAACATCGATTGGCATCTCGCCAATCTCATCGAGAAACAGCGTGCCGCCATCAGCCTGGAGGAACAGACCTTCGCGATCATCTTTCGCATCCGTAAAAGCACCTTTGACGTGGCCGAAAAGTTCGCTTTCCAATAGCGACTCGGGCAACGCCGCACAATTAACTGCAACAAAAGGCTGCTGCGCTCGTGTACTTTTTTGGTGAAGCGCCCGAGCAACCACTTCTTTTCCTGAGCCACTTTCACCCGTCAGCAAGATCGCCGCGGACGAATCAATCATGCGCGAAAGCTGATCCTTGAGTCGCATCATCACTTCTGATTGGCCGATCAATTCAGGAAATGAACCTGACTGCGATTGAGATTCCAGCAGACGAACGCGACGTCGGAGCTGGCTGTTTTCGACGGCTCGAACCAACGACGCTTTCAACAACTCCAGTTCAACGGGCTTGGTGACGAAATCAAAGGCACCGGCTCGAAGCGCTTCAACCGCTGTTTCCAAACTTCCGTAAGCCGTCATAACGATCACGGGCAAATTGGGGAAATTCTTTTTTACCGCTCGGCAAAATTCCAGCCCATCCATCCCCGGCATTTTCACGTCGGTCAAAATCAGATCAAAATCATTCGCGGTGAAACCATTCGCACTCTTGGCATTTCCGTTTTGATTTTGAAAATCAAATTCGTTGCGACCAGTTGTTTGAGCAATCCCCAACTGACTACAGGCTTCGTTTGCGGAATTACAACAGACAATTTCGAAACCATTTGGCTTGAGAAAGTCCTCCAGCAACTGCTGCATTGGTGCCTGATCTTCGACGATCAAAATTCGGTTTGCGATTGTCATAGGTAGTGCAGGTGATGGATAAAAATCGAAATTGCCGAAACGAAACAGCCAAATGGCATGGTCACCGATTATCGTCGACCGCTTCCGGTTAAAAGCCATTCACGAGAACGTTCGGTATTCAAAACAGGCAATCGATAGTCGTTGATCACTCCGTGGTCAAAACGCGAACAAAAGCAAAACAAGCCATTTCGTGTGACTGAATAGAGGCTGCAAGCTTCCTATCACTTCGTTGTCTTTCCGGATTATTAAAACCAAACGAATCATGCTGCCTTTTGAATCGGCTCGTTTGATTCGGCTCGTTATGATTTCGGAGAAATCAACGACTATAAAAGAGCTTACTTGCCATCTCGGATTTCTGCGAGACTAGTCCCAACGAATCGATTCAGGAAATCATCCAACTGAAAAATGACCGCGTCGCCTGAAGATGCCACTAAGAGTGGGCCGTTCATTTCAACCTTGAGGTGAAACCGGAAATGTTTCGAATCGGTGTTTGATTTGCGCAAGTCAATTTTGGTTGCGAGCTTTTTGCCTTGCTCCAACAACGGCGCGAGTTTCGACTCGTAATACTGCCCGGACTTCTTCAGCACCAACTGACTGGGCTGACCATCCTCGCAAACGACTTTGGCTTCCAACAAAATATCAACGATCTTTGCATCTGCAGGCAAATCCGCACCATCGTAAGTCGAAGCCTTCGTGACAAAGATTTCGCCATTGCCATCAAGTTGAAGATACACACACGCAACATTGCTCAACGAATCCGCCAATCGTTTTCGAAAGACAGCGGCCGCTCCAAGGTATTGCATCGCAAACTCAAAACGTTGATCGTTTTTGACTTGATACTCAAACGTTCGGGCGTGGACCAGGATACTGCCACGCTTCTTTTTTAACTTAATCAAATCCGCCACGAGCCAACCATGTTTGGTCCGACTAAAAAGTGCGTTGAGCGTCAACAACAAATCATCTGCGTTTCGAACTGGAACAATTCGACCTTCTCGCTTGACTCGCCAGGGCTTGATCGTCTGCGTGATTTTTCGTTTCCAACTGTTCTCTTTGACTTGAACCTCGCCGATGATCGACTCCTCGTCATCGTCCATAATCATTTCGTCGCCCGCGGGACGATCGTAATTGGTACTGGCAAACTCGTCCGTCACAACGAGCCGATGTTGCGTAGGCTTTTCCATCAACTGATTGTTAGGATCTTTGAAGTTGATCAAGCCATCGGCAGTTACCGGATAAGGACGAAACGCGGATTTGGATTCAGTACAAGCCTCATCGAGTTTTTCGTTTTTGTCGTCGAACCACAACAATCGTTCAAGCTTCATTTCCGGGTAGTTGGCGTCACGTGAAATTTTATGAATGATCGATTGAACATCCTCGCTCAAGTCACCAATCGCAGCCATCACGCCTCGAATCGCAGGCGGATTATCGTCGTTCTCATTGACCAAAAAATTCAGTGAAGCTTCAAGTCGTTGAAGAATTTCATCAGATTGCGGTTCGCCAGAGGGAGCCATAATGTGCCTTGGAAGAATGCGATCAAGGGAAGTGTAAATCGAAGAACAAGCTGTACTCATTGTAGTCTCCCATCGGTCGAAGAAAACCAACATTCAACCGAAGCACAAGATCCTCATGGGGACGAGAATCAGCTTGCATCAATGATGGCATCTGACCTGTCGGTTATTCGGATCGGGTTGGGAAATGCCCGGCCGCTTACGCGTCGCGGCTCACTCGAACAATGCAACCATTGTTAAGAGCCAACATCTGAGATCAATCACAAGTGAGCCGTGGGCCGTAAGGCACCGGGCCCGCGGCTTACGCATCATGACTCACTAACAATTCAAGGACTAAATCCGGTCGCTTACGCGTCATGACTAACTGAGCAATGCCCGGCCGCTTACGCGTCACGGCTCACTCGACAATGCAACCATCGTGAAGAGCCAAAATCTGAGATCAATCACAAGTGAGCCGTGGGCCGTAAGGCACCGGGCCCGCGGCTT
>CAYMFZ010000313.1:5832-6867 GCA_964389585.1 uncultured Pirellulaceae bacterium
ACGCATCATGACTCACTAACAATTCAAGGACTAAATCCGGTCGCTTAGGCGTTATGACTAACTGAGCAATGCCCGGCCGCTTACGCGTCGCGGCTCACTCAATAATGCAACCATCGTGAAGAGCCAATTTCAAAGTTGACTTTTGTTCGGTTGTACGATTGAAGCTTCAAAATTATAACTGGCTTGGGAAACCCAAAGAGCTGACTCTGCTCAACCCATCCTTAACACTTGACGACTGACCCAAACAATCATGAATTTTTCTGATGCTCTTCGATGGCGCTACGCGACCAAAAAGTTTGATCCAACCAAAACGGTCGACGAGCCAATTGTTGAACAGCTTCTCGACGCTGCCAATCTTTCGGCAACATCGTACGGACTTCAACCGTTCAAGCTCGTCCTAATTCAAAATCAAGAATTGCAAGATCAGTTAATCACTTCGTCGTATGGACAGCGACAGGTTGCTGATGCTTCGCATGTGATTGTGGTTGCCGCCCGGACCGACGTCGACGCAGAATACATCAGCCAATACGTGGACTTCATTGAATCCGAACGCGGGTTAGATCCGGGAACGATGGACGACTACAAGGCGATCATGACCGGCGCGGTAACAGGAATGTCCGCCGATGCCATGAGTGACTGGACGGCCAAACAAGCTTACATCGTTCTCGGAACGTTGATGGCGGCTTGTGCAACGCATCAGATCGACGCTTGTCCGATGGAGGGTTTCGTCGCCAAAGAGTACAACGAAATTCTTAATCTCGATCAGCACAATCTCAGTGCAGTCGTCGTGTTGCCAATCGGTTTCCGCGCTGTGGATGATATAAACCAGAACAATAAGAAAGTTCGCCGCCCGTTAGACGAGATGGTGGTTAAACTGTAGCCGCGACGTTTGCAGTTGCTCGTCCAACAATTCCGGATTACGTGATCTCATGGCCATCAGTACATTTGAGCTTTTCTCGATTGGCATTGGCCCATCCAGTTCGCATACCGTTGGCCCCATGCGAGCCGCTTTAACGTTTGCTCAGTCATTGGAAT
>CAYMFZ010000314.1:0-6853 GCA_964389585.1 uncultured Pirellulaceae bacterium
CGAAGCAATCGGCTGATGGGAGAACAAGTGTTGCGATAATTGAGAGTAGGAGAATTGGGAAGACAAAGCTTTGGCAACGAGAGGTTCGGTTGATTGTTTGATTCAGGCCGATGAGGGAATGGCTTGAGGGGGAGTCGTGACGCGTTAGCGGTTGGACAGTGCTTGCGGTCGTCTTCCGATGTTTTGTGAACTGCGATTTATGTTGGTTTTTCGTCATCATTGAACGCAGTTTTGTTGAAATCGGAAGAAGTGACGAATTGTACATCGCGTGGTACGCACGGGATTTACTTCATTCTATCAAGATGTTCAATCGAGATTAGTTGGAATTGGATTGGGCTTGGTAGTCTTGTGTCGTTGGGTCGGAGTTGGATTCGGCGGTTACGTTAACTTTTGTACCTTTGGGTTTGTGGGGCGCGGAGAAATGGGACAGGCACCGCCGGTGGATTCCTTTGGAGAGGTTTGGTTTGAATGGGGCGGAGCCAGTCCCATTTTCCGCTTGAACCGGTTTGATGTGGCAATTTGAGTTTTGAGTTTGGGTGGGGCTTTGGAATGGAGTGAATAAATTTCGAGGTGGATGGTGTTTGCTTGATCCGTATCCACAGTGACTTTCAGAATAGTCTTATTTCTTGGCTGAACTCTATGTAGTTTCGACAGCGCTGAGAAATGGCGCGGAGAAATGGGACAGGCACCGCCGGTGGATTTCTTTGGAGAGGTTTAGTTTTTTAGGGGCGGAGCCAGTCCCATTTTCCGCTTGCAAGAGATTCGACGACGCGTTGTGAATAAGAGGAGAAGGAGAATCTTGGGAATGTAATGGAAAGCTGTTAGTGAGAAGTTGTTGCAGTGCGTTGGGACAATTCTGTTTTGACAAATCGCACTCGCGCGACGTTCTGCGAATAAGTTGACGGGCTTTGCGTCGAAAACGATCTTGACTTTTCTTCGACATTTTTGGTAATTCGGCTCAAGTCCAACCACATGGTCTCATTAACCAGTAAAAGCCACGTCTTTCGCGGAAGAATTAGCTTGTTCCGAATTCGCCATACGAAAATCGAAACCCTTTTGCCATTAACTTTGTTGATAGCAATAGCGATGCCTGCAAACTTTTTGTGCTCGGTTTTGGGCCAGGAATTGGATGTCATTCCGGAGCTCATTATTGATGATGGGATGAACAATTCTCCCGTTTTGAATCGTGCGGAATTGAATCAAACGGAATTGAATCAAACGGAATTGAGTCAAACGCAATTAAATCAAACGCAATTGAATCAGCCGCAGGTCATTCTTGATTCGACGACGCAGCCAATCGTTGAACATTATTCCGATCCACACGTCATTTACGAATCGGAGTACGTGCAACCCGGAGTTGAGTTTGGAGCGGGATCTGGAATGCCAGGAACGGTTGAGTCTCAATACTACGATTCAACTTTTGCGGACCCCATCAATTTTGGCACGCCTTTGTTACATCTTGCGACTGATTTCTCATCCGAGATGTTGGATTTTCAAAATCGTCAGACGAGCAAAGAGAGATTTTTGCTTGAGCATTCGCGGCGAAATGGTGGTCAGCCGATGGCAACGCTCGGTTTTCAGTTTCGCGGTTCAGCGCTATTCGCAGAGACAAACACGGCGGACAAGTTTTCTTATCTCGGGCGATTTCCAACGGATTTTGAGGGAACGGCTGCTTCTGACATTCGATTGCTCCAAGCCAATCAAGGTTTTAGTTTTACGTTTTCGCCAAAGGTGCATGGGCACTTTGAAACACTTTTTTCCGATGTGTTTTCGTTCGACGATTCAAAGCAGGGAAGTTTTCAAGTCCGCCAAGCTTATGTCGTGTTTGGAGATTTCGAACAGTCGCCGTTTTATGCTTACCTTGGCAAGAAGACGATTGGTTTTGGTGACATGGGTACGCTTAGCCCATTCACGCAAGCCGTTCCGTGGCACTATTTCGCGGCGCTTGCTGAGGGCGGAGGAATTGGTTTTGACAATGGCCGATTGCATTGGTCAATCGCAGCGCTCAATGGAAGCCGCGGCATTCGCGTTTCTGATTCGGAGTCCCGGGGCGACCTAAATAATTTCGCGGCAAACATTTTGTTTCGAATTCCAACCAGACGTGAAGGGACTTATGCCCAGTTGGGCGCGGGCTACCTCAATGGTTCAATCTACGACGGCAATACGGCAGAACATCTCGATGCCGGTGTGTCAGGCGAACGGAATGGCGTTTGGGACATCAACGCTTACGCGAAAATTCAGCGACTGCATCTGGCCGCGGAATATTTGCAAACCGAAAGTCCGTGGCCGGTGACCGATCATCGCGTCAGCGGCTACCGCGGCGAGGCAGCTTGGGATAGCCAGTTTTTTGGATCGCCTGCGAGATGGTCGCTTTCATGGAGCGAAGGAAAACAGGGCAGCCCCGGAACGCCTTTCGAGTTCAATCGCCAAGCCGTTGTTGGTTACTCGATTCAGCCAAACGCCTACGCCAGGTATAGCTTGGAATACGTGCGAAGCTCGGGATTCGCGCCTCTCATGAATATTACGCGAGCCAGCGATCGAGACGTGATTCAAGATTCAATCGTCTTCGGTGTGAATTTGACGCTGTAAGATAGTCGTTGATTGCTCCGCAATCATAACGTGCTCGAGTCAGTATCTATCCATTTAGATACGGCGATTTCTAATCAAGGAAAACGATTAGGAAGTTCCGTTTTGACCACGGAGTGATCAACGACTATCAAAAAGAGTTAGCAGAAGCCCAGAATCGGTTTTCAACTCCTAATCCAGCGAGCCGGACCAACGCTACACGATCTCAGCGCTTGAATCAAAAGTCGGCTGCCAGATTGCTCGGCCCACGAAAAACGGACCCATCTTTTCGATGAATTCGGAAGTCTGTCTTGTCCGTCGCATGTGCTGGACAAGCGCGGACAGCGGAAACAAGTTCTCGCCCAACAATCCAATGATGAAGTCATTGTCGTCCTTGTTCAGGCCATGTCCCGCCAACCGGATATCCGTCGCGTAACCCGCTTTGCCGTAAGCATGTCCGATGCCGCCATGTTCCATCAGCATCTTTCGCTGGTCTTCTCGCGACTGCTGCTCGAATTGCCCACTTCGTCGAACGGGATAGTAAACCACCCACGGAGTCGCTGGATCGCACAAGCGTTTGGCAGGCCGTGTGAGCAAAACGTCTTCGAGATCCGACTCATAGCCGATCGAATAAGTTCGTCCAACCATCGTGAATTCTTCTCGATACTCCATCGGTGCGGACTTGGACTCGTGGGCGAGTTCTTTTTGAAAAACAGGCTGGATCTTGTCGACGAGATACCCAGGGTCTTCGCAATAAGCCATGACGCCGAAGCCGTTGGGGTCATGAAGGTCTTGATAGATGACCGCTTGGGCAGAAATTTCTTCAAAGGCGTTGGCGATTGCCTTTGGTCGGCCATTTCGAAACGCATTAAATTGCATGAACAAACGACGATTAAGCGAAATGGGTTTGCCATCTTCGCTTCGCCCTTTTTCGCTCAAGTTAATATTGCCATCGGTCTCCATGCTGGGAGCGTTGCTGGCGGTGGGTTGGTTTTTCGATTTGGTTTCTGACATGATTTTCAGTTGAAAGCGATTGGCGATTGGGGTTTGCGAGCTTGGAATTAAGAGCTTATCCATGAATTAGATGGTTGAGCAGTTGCTGTTGCAGTTGTGGTGAGCCGAAGGCGCTAGCCTAATGGCACTCACTTTAAATTTGTGGGCTGAGCCTGCAGGGCATTTATTACATTTTTCAGGAAGGCTCGCTACCAGCTCGGAGAGCTGGGCGACATTGTCGCTCGATTTTCCAAATCGAGAGCGCGTCTTTGGTGATAGCTCAAGACTAAAAAGTGTTATAGAAGCGGTAAAGTAAGTGCCATTGCTCTAAAGGAAGTGCCATTCAGCGCTAGCCTCGGGCCAGCCAATCGAATGGCCTATTTTGCTTTTCCCACTGGCCCGAGGCCAGCGTCTTCGGCTCACAAGTTTGGTGGGTATGCCTTAAACCTACGTGACTACTCGTTGGGAAAACTTGGCTTCATGCCCAAGTACTTCGCAAGGAACGCCCATTGGTCGGCGTACTCTTCAATGATTTTCGCCGTCGGTTTTCCGGCACCGTGGCCTGCTTTGGTTTCAATACGAATCAGAACAGGATTTGAGCCTGCTTGAGCCTCTTGAAGTCGCGCCGCAAATTTGAAGCTGTGGCCAGGAACGACTCGATCATCCGTGTCAGCCGTCGTCACCATCGTGGACGGATACTCCGTTCCGTCATCGATGTTGTGATAAGGCGAGTAAGCGTGAAGGGCCGCAAACTCTTCGGCACTTGCTTCGGAGCTTCCGTAATCATCAACCCAAAATCGTCCGGCAGTGAATTTGTGAAACCGCAACATGTCCATCACGCCAACGGCGGGAAGACAGGCACCGTAAAGCTCAGGTCGTTGCGTCATGCAGGCTCCAACGAGTAAGCCACCGTTGCTTCCACCTTGGATGCCAAGATGCTCCGAAGAGGTGTATTCCTTGTCGATCAAGTATTCCGCAGCAGCGATAAAGTCATCAAAGACATTTTGCTTGTTGGTTTTCGTCCCTGCCTTGTGCCAGTCTTTTCCATACTCGCCGCCACCACGAAGGTTGGGCATCGCGAACACGCCACCCATTTCCATCCACTGCAATCGCGAGATCGAAAAACTTGGAGTGAGTGAAATGTTGAATCCACCGTAGGCGTACAACAATGTGGGGTTGGTGCCATCGAGTTTGAGCCCCTTTTTGTGGGCGATAAACATGGGCACGCGCGTCCCGTCTTTGCTTTCGTAAAACACCTGGCCAACTTCGTAGTCATCAGGGCTGAACTTAACCTTGGCTTCTCGCATCAACGCGCTCTTGCCCGACGCGAGATCGTAGCGATAGATGCTCGGCGGCCGATTGAAGCTTGAGAAACTATAAAACGTTTCCGTGTGATCACGGCGACCACCAAATCCGTTGGCCGAACCGATTCCTGGAAATTTGACTTCGCGAACAAAGACGCCGCCAAGATCAAACTGCTTCACCTGCGTCTTGGCGTCTTTGAGATATTGAGCCACGATGTAGTTGCCAACCATCGACGCACTTTCCATTGCTTCTTCAGCCTCGGGGACGATGACGTTCCAGTTGGCTTTCTCAGGATTGTCGACATCGATGACGACGATGCACTTTTTCGGCGCGTTGAAATCGGACTTAAAGTAGAACCGACTCCCCTCGTTACCCACAAAACTGTATTCGTTTTCGAAGTTGTCGATCAAAACCTTCAACTCAGAGGAACTGTCTTCAAGCGATCGGTAGAGAACGCGATAACGATCGTCCGTACCTTGCCAAACGGTGATCACAAGAAAGCGACCATCTTCGGAGACGGTGGTTTGAAAACCCCAAGTTGGATTTTCAGGGTCTTCGTGAATCAGTTTGTCATCCGCTTGGGCGTCACCAATTTTGTGGTAGTAGACTTTTTGCCCAAGGTTGAGTCCTTGAAACTTCTCATCGGATTTCGGTTCGTTGTATCGGCTGTAGAAAAAGCCTTTGCTGTCCTTCGTCCAAGCGACGCCACCGAATTTCAGCCAATTCAATTCGTCCGAAAGCTTTTCACCTGTCTCGACGTTGAGGACTTCCCAGGTGCGCCAATCGGATCCGGCTTTTTGAACGCCGTAAGCCATGAGTTTGCCGTCGTCGCTGAACGCCATTCCGCCTAACGCATTGGTGCCGTCTTCGGACCACTCGTTCGGATCGACGAGCACGGTGGGTTCCGACTCCAGCGTATCAAGCTTGTAAAGCACGCTTTGATTTTGAAGGCCGGAATTTTTGAAGTAAAAATATCGCCCGCCCCGCTTGAACGGGACTCCAAATTTTTCATAGTCCCACAATTCCGTCATTCGTTTTTCGATCTGATCTCGAAACGGAAGTTCCTTAAGCAACGAAAAAGTCAGCTTGTTCTCAGCGTCGACCCATTGCCGAACGTCTGACGAATTTCGAACGTCATCTTCAAGCCATCGAAATGGATCGGAGACAGGCGTGCCGAAGTAATTGTCGACTTGATCAACTTTTTTTGCTGTTGGGTACTCCATTTTTTCCTGAGCCTGTCCATCTGAAAAATTGATGGCCAATGTCGTGAGCACGACAGCCAAAATTGTTCTCTTAAATCGTTTCATTTTCGTTCTGCTTTAGTGAGTCATGGCGAGCATTTGATTGACTGGAGCCAATTGTATTCGAGTTGGTGGCGAACGTTCACTTGCGTATTACCGCAGGGTCTTACCAAAAAAAATACTTTTTTTAAATCCATTCCAGCAAAGGACTTACGAGGATTTGAGATGGGGAAACCTTCCGGATTTGGAAGACGAATCAGTTCTTACCTATAGGGAAGGGAATTTTTCCCATTTTTCGAACCCACGGAAGGGAATGCATCACTTCCGATGAAAGGTCAACAACATGTCGCGATTTCAGACCAAAACAAGTTCAAAAGATCTTTTGTCCGCTACCAGTGAGACCGTTCGGTCTCATTTTAGTCCGCCCCGACTGGATTCCCAAGCCGGTGGCATTTCACGTCCCCCAGTTTCACCTGCAGCGCCGATTCAAACCTACGGGCACCCGTCCAATGGTTCAGCGCTAAATGGTACAGCCCGTCACGGTATGGGTTCCCCCGCTTCTTCTCCAAATGGCGTTACCAACGGCTACACGAACGGACAAAGCAAAAACAACATGAATGGCGATGACCACTCGCCGACTCCCAAGCCTGTTTGGGATCGAGAGAAGCGAGAACTACGTCTCGATGGCAAAATAATCAAACGATTCAAATGGCCAGCGGGAAATCAAGAACGAGTGCTCAACGCATTTC
>CAYMFZ010000315.1:0-6826 GCA_964389585.1 uncultured Pirellulaceae bacterium
GGCTCAACGGTTCAAAAGTCGTTGACGCGACTTTTGGCAGCAATAAATGGTACGAGCGAGTTTCGAAATCGAAATTCAAAAAGCACGATCGGTTTGGGCTTAATCGAGAAGGACGGATCTTCTTGCAGGACCACGGTAATCCAGTTTGGTTTCGAAAAATCGTTGTGACACCGCTGGACTGCGATAATTCAGCGAGAGCCGAAACTCGATTATCTGAAACGCTTTTATCTGAAACTCCGTAAGGCTCCAGTGCTGCCGGCGCTCAATCGCTCGAATCAAAATCTGCCAACGAAGACTGATAGCACTTTTGAAATAGAAAAGCGTCATCTGAATTCACCTTGACCCGTTCCTCGAAAGTTGGAGAATTTCCGCCAGCGTTAATCAAGCATGTTTTCGCATGCTGATTTATTATCCAAGGAAGGATTTGAAATGCCGCTTCGCACTCTGTTCAACGTCGTTATTGCCTGTGTCGGTTTGTGCCTCATCGCAGGCTGCGGCAATGACTCTCCTGATTCAAAAGAAAAAACCGACACCGAATCGGCCACTTCAAGTCGTCGTGTGATCGACTCGGAAACAACTTCTGTCGCCGCAACCAAGTCCACAAACTTGACTTCCCCCGCGGCCAATTCCGATCCAACGCTTACTGCCGATGCGTCCCCCGAAGCCGTCTGCAAACAGTTCATGAAATTGCTTCAATCTGGTAATCGAATTGGAGCCGAGAACTTGTTTACGCGGTCGGCTCTAACGACCACGACAAAAGCGGGTCTTAAACTTGAACCAATGGGTGGCCCAACTTCGACGTTTCGAATTGGCGATGTACGATACGCAACGAATCTTAAACGATTGGCTCAAGTCGATTGCTTTATCTCTGACAAAGACGAAAACGGCGAGTCAGTCGAAGTCGAGGTGACTTGGCAACTTCATAAACTCCGTAAGGGCTTTCGCATCTCGGGCGTCATGCTTCAACTCGCCGAAGGCAAAGCCAAAGACCTTTTGAGTCTTGAGAATGTCTATGACGTTTCAAAACTTCAAAGCCTCGCCGGCGCTGATGTTTTGGATGAGCCTGAGTCACGACGAGCAGACGCAGGAACGACCACGATCAAGTAGATGGTCATGTAAATCGGGGTTTGCAAACGGCAAACGCTTACATCTATGATGAGCCGCAGTGCGTTAGCACCCGGTTCAGTCACGTAAAACCGGACGCTAACGCGTGGCGGCTGATTTTCAAACTCTTAACTCTGTGCTGACAAACCTGTAGGTTCGTAGTAACCGGATTCATTCGGTTGGCCGTGCCAAGCAAACGCAACTCACGTTTCAATTCTGTCGTGACTTCCAACAGAACGGCTGATCCAAAGCGAGTAAAACTCACCGCTGAAGCGGCTTAAACTGCATAAATGCAGTTACTACGAACGGTGTGTGATCATTGCGTCCAATGGCATCGGGCGCAGTGACTACTAACGGTGCGAGAGTGAAATCAACAGCACCGATCGTATAACGATTACTTGTCGTCTGGCTCTAAACCAAACTTGCTTCGATCAGGGTACGCAGGACGCTTTGGAGCCTTGTAGGGATTCTCCTCAATCGCCTTGAGCATTTGCTTGATCGCTTCGTCAAGTTGAGGGTCACCGCCATCAATCATCTTGGCAGGATCATCTACGACTTCGATATCTGGATCGACGCCGTGGCCTTCGATTCCCCACGTTCCGTCTTTCTCATAGTAAGCAAACGAAGGCATCGTCACCGAAGCTCCGTCAATCAATGACGGACCACCTGAAATCCCGACCAAGCCACCCCATGTTCGCATGCCGATCAGTTTGCCAAGCTTGTTTTGCTTGAACAGGGCTGGAAACATGTCGCCACCCGATCCAGCCATGCCGTTGATCAACATGCACTTGGGTCCCTGGTGCGAATCTGGTGGCCAAGTCCAATCCAATCCATCTCGACGGGCCCAATAGTTGGTTGCCGGACGATTCAATAGCTCAATAAACCGTGTCGGGATCTGCCCACCACCATTCCAACGATCATCAACAATCAAAGCCTCTTTGTTGAACTGGGCGTACAACTGGCGAACCAAATCATTTTGTCCCGGAACGCCGGTGTTGACGACATAGATATAGCCGACTTTGCCATCCGTCTTATCCGAAATGTACTTTCGGTTGGCTTCGATCCAACCCCTGAACCTCAGGTTATTGTCACTTCGCAGGGTCTTCATCGTGACACGCTTGTCATCGTCATCGAGCGCATCGTCTTCGCTGATGGTCAACGTGATTGTTTGACCTCCAAGTGCACTCAACATTTCGTAAGGGTTTTGCTTCGTCGTCATTTCCTGATCGTTGATCGCAACAACGAAATCGCCAACCTTCGCTCCCGCCGTCACTAACGGATTGCGAGCGTCAATATCCCACTCTCCACCTTCAAACAACTCAGCAATTTTGTAGCCCTTACCATCAGCTTCGAATCGGCAACCAAGCAACCCAGCACTCGCTCCAGGCCCGCGAGGCGTGTCGCCACCTCCACGGTAGTAAGCGTGACCAACGTTAAGCTCTGAGATCATTTCGCCAATTAAGAATCCAACATCCGCTCGCGTCGTGCAGTCTTTGAGCATGGATTCGTATTGCTCCCAAACTGCATCCCAATCAACACCATGCATGTTGGGATCGTAAAAGAAATCACGCTCTAATCGCCAAGCTTCTCTCAGGATTTGAGCCCACTCTTCTCGTGGCGAAATCATCATATTCATGTTTGAAGTCGAAACTTGTTTGTCAAGTTTCTGACCGGCTGCCGCGGCGACAACGAAGATGTCACCTCGGCGGAGGACAACTATCTTCTTGCCATCAGCAGTGATCCCAAAACTTGCGGCCCCTTCAACAACCGTCTTTGCTTCCTTCTTTTCGGCCTTGAAGTCAAAAAGCTTGATCGCCGGTTTGCCATCACCACCACGAGAAGGACGCGTTGCGTACAAGAGTTGATTCTTATCGTTGACCGCCAAGCCACCGAAGCTGCCGTTGCCAACAGGAATCATGAAAGCCCGTTTCTCAATCCCTTCAAACTCAATTTCGAAAGGCTTGTTGGCATCTTCCTCTTTGTCAGCTTTCTTGCCATCGCCTTTTTTGTCATCCGACTTTTCATCGCCATCTTTGTCAGCATCTTTCTTTTTCTCGTCTTCAGATTCTGAACTATCTTCCTTATCCGATTCTGATTCGCCATCTGAATCCTCTTTGTCATCGGAGTCTTCATCAGCTTCGTCCTCGGCTCCTTCTTCTTGTTTGTCCCCATCCTTGGCATCTGAGTCGTCTGACTCTTCTTCTTTGTCTTCCTCTTTCTTATCGTCTTCCCAAGTCTCTTCGTCAATTTTGGGAAGCATTGGATGCTCAACATCAGCACGGAGTGGCATTGCCACCATCACGTCGGTGCCTGAGTAGATGAAAGTCGTTCCGATATCTTCATACTTTGGCGAATTGAAAAAGCGATTGCTGTGGAAGTAAATGAACTCGCCTTTGCGATCAAAAACCGGGTCACTATCGTTGAAGTAATCGTTGGTCAAACGCTTTTTAGTTCCGTCTTTGACGTTGTAAACCCAAATACTGCTGATAGGTGCTCGCTCGTCGGACGCGCGTGCGTAACACAACCACTCAGAATTGTGTGACCAACTTGGATCAATTTGCTCAGCCGTCGGATCCGTATCAATCAGCTTTGATTCTTTCGACTCAACATTCAACAGAACGATTTTGCCGGTCTTATCAGTGTAAATCAGATGCTTCGAATCAGGCGACCATGACGACAACCATCGAAAGCAATCACCGTCATCGGTCAATTGAGTCGTCTCACCACGTCCGTCTGATTGAGTGACGTAGACTTCGTATTCACCAGTCGCGTCCGAAACATAAGCAATCCAGCGCTTATCTGGACTCCAAATCGGTGTTCGCTCGGCGACTCCACTTGTCGAAGTCAAATTCCGCGGACTGCCGTTCTTGACGGGCAAACTCCAAATATCGCCGCGAGCCTCAAACACAACGCGTTTGCCACCCGGCGAAACATCTCCACTTGAAATGAAATCCGAAGCATCAACTTTGTTTTTTTGAAGTGTTGGGCGATCGCCAGGGATAGAGACTTCAACTGCTTTTGACTTTTTCGTTTTCAAATTCAGCAGGTAAAGTTTCGATCCATTGGAAAAGACAATTTCGCCTTCGCCTTTCTTGCCTGGCCCAACCGAAGGCCACTTACAATCATTGTCGTCGAATTTCGTAACCTGCTCACGCTCACCAGAATCGGTATCGTAAACCCAAATATTCAAGCGGCTTGAATCGCCCGCATCGGACAAATAGTAGACCTTGTCCTTGTGCCACATCGGTAGACTGTCAGTGCCTTCAAAGTCCGTAATCTTTTTCGATGATTTATCTTTGAGATTAAAAAGCCAAACATCTGACGCCATCCCACCTCGATAACGCTTCCAAGTTCTTGAATCGCGAGAGTGCGGCGTGTAAGCCAGCCATTTCCCGTCTCCGCTAACTGCCCCGTTCGTCCCGTACGGAACCGGCAATTGAGTTGGAATCGGTTTCTTGTCCGAGATCGTAAATAGTTGAGCCACGCGACCGAGCCCAGAAAATCCATTGGTCGAATACAAAAGAGATTTTCCATCCGGCATCCAATCGCACAACGACTCGGATCCTGGATGATAAGTTTTTCGTTCGGCGACTCCGCCATCGGTCGAAATCGTGTAGAGATCGGTCCCGCCTTCGTAGTTACCAGAAAACGCGATCTGTTTTCCATCAGGACTGAATCTTGGAAATCGCTCTAGACCCTTGGGACTCGCGAGTGGAGAAGCAACTCCGCCGTCACGGTCGACCACCCACAAATCGTTGGCGTAAGAGAATACGATTTTGTCCTTAGACACATCTGGGTAACGCATCATGCCCGCTGATGGATTCGACTGGGCAGCAACGAGGCCGCTGAGTCCACCCAACACAAAGACTGCCATCGCCAACAGCGCAAACGTCTTTAGGCAGCTACGAAAAACAAAATTCGTTTTCATTTGGTTCTCAATGTGAATCAAGTTGAAGGTCGATATCCGGATGAAGTTTCAGAATTCCAATTCTGGCGTTTACAAAAACCACAATTCAGAATCTCGTGTCGAGACTCATTCTAATTCGCAAGCTGTAAAGCGGTACCCTTTGAGTTCGTCGATAGGCGTTCACCTGAAGAACGTGGATACTCGCGAACAGTTGTATCATTTGATACAAATCATCCAGCTCAATTCGTTAACGATTTGCGGACGTTGATCGCAAGACTTTGCCAGCCCCTGAAAGCAGAGTCGAGTTTGCGATAAATTCAAAATCAAACCCAGCACTTATTGGCGATCCAAAATGACAAAGTTAGCTGTCCCCAACGCATGGCAGGGCGACCTACCAAAAATTGGAATTCGCCCAACGATTGATGGGCGCCTCGGCGGAGTTCGAGAATCTTTGGAAGAACAAACACAAGCGATGGCAGATTCCGTCGCCGATTTTTTTACGCAACGACTTCGATATCCTGACGGCCGCGCGGTTGAGTGCGTTGTTGCTCGGCCATGCATCGGTGGCGTTGCTGAATCCGCCGCAACCGAAGACCTGTTTCAAAAATCAAATGTCGGATTAACTCTGACCGTTACGCCTTGTTGGTGTTACGGATCAGAAACGATGGACATGGATCCGATTCGCCCCAAAGCAGTCTGGGGATTCAACGGGACAGAGCGGCCTGGCGCGGTTTATCTTGCTGCTGTTCTTGCCGGACACACGCAAAAAGGAATTCCTGCTTTTGGAATCTACGGTCGTGACGTGCAAGAAGCTGGCGACACTCGAATTCCTGAAGACGTGCAAGAGAAACTTCTCTCGTTTGCACGCTGTGGCTTGGCCGTCGCTTTGATGCGTGGAAAATCCTATCTCTCGATGGGTGGAACATCGATGGGCATTGCCGGCTCGGTCGTCGATTACGATTTTTGGGAAAAATGGTTGGGCATGCGAGTCGAAGACATCGATATGTCAGAGTTTCTTGGACGAATGCAAAAAGGACTCTTTGACGAAAGTGAATTTGAGTCAGCGAAAGCATGGGTCAGCGAAAATTGTCCGGAAGGTGAAGACTACAACTCCGATCAGCACGTCCGAGATCGAGAGCAACTTGATTCTGAATGGAACGACGGAATCAAAATGACATTGATTGCTCGTGACCTGATGGTTGGCAATTCGCGGCTGAAGGAAAAAGGTTTTGGCGAACAAGCCCAAGGTCACAACGCGATTGCCGCAGGATTTCAGGGTCAGCGACAATGGACAGATCATTTTCCCAATGGCGATTTCATGGAAGCGATTTTGAATTCGTCTTTTGATTGGAATGGAAAACGTCCTCCCTACATCGTGGCGACGGAGAACGATGCGCTCAATGGAGCGACCATGCTGTTTGGCCATTTGCTTACGAATTCCGCGCAGATTTTTGCTGACCTTCGAACTTACTGGAGCCCAGATGCAGTCGCTGAGGCTTGCGATGGTTACCAATTGGATTCGGTGGCCCAAGATGGCTTGCTGCATCTAATTAACTCGGGTCCGGCGACGCTCGATGGAACAGCACAACAAGAATCGGATGGCATGCCAACAATGAAACCGTTTTGGGACATCACGGACGACGAAGTCAAACGGTGTCTCGCAGCAACAACTTGGCATCCGTCGATGACTGAATATTTCCCCGGCGGCGGAATGAGCACTCGCTTCGCAACCCGTGGGGGAATGGCTTCAACGATGACTCGCATCAACCTCGTTTCGGGCTTGGGCCCTGCGCTTCAAATTGCTGAAGGCTACAC
>CAYMFZ010000316.1:0-6820 GCA_964389585.1 uncultured Pirellulaceae bacterium
TACTGAAAAGTCTTGGCGCAAGTAAGTCACGTCGGCGCGGACCATCGCGCCGTTTTCTTCTTGGTAATATTTTTGCGGAAGCGGGCTTTCCCAAGTCGGAATTCTGCCGCGCCCGAGATCTTGCGTGTCTTGGGAGTCCGCATGACAAAGCGCGCAGTTTTTCATGTGGTTGATCGCAACCAGTTCGCGTTGCGAATAGCCACCGTTTTCTAATTCACGTGGGGCTCGTGGATCTGGAGCCTTCAAAAGACTTACAAGGTGAGTTACTGATTGTTGGTCGTTCAAGCGAACTAAAGCCTCCGCTGAATGCTTGGCTACTTCGGCCCACGGATAAGTAAAACCATCCAGCAAATTCGCGCGGTAGCTCTCCGCCGGAAAGCTTCTCAAGGCGTCAGTTGCAGCAGCTCGCACCGAGGGAGCAAGGTCATATTTCGCATAACAAGCCAGAAGTCCTGCCGCAGTATGAGATTGATTAATCCGAAGTGCTCTCACAAGTTCCAATCTCAACTCAGGCTTTTCCATCTGAAGCATTTGATCGAGAGTCGTCAGACCTTGTTCAGGGTTGTCATCATTGGCGACTTGGTTGATCACACGTTTCACTGCTTTCAAACGTCGCTTGCCGTGGTCTTTGAAATTCCGCGAACCGAATGGATCAAACAAACCCAAGACTCGACCCGCTTTTTGCGATACGTCACCCATCGTCTCGGCGTTATGCTCTTCCAAGTGGCAGGCATCCCCCATCACGAAATCTAATCCTTGTAAGTCAGAACGACTGGCCAGCAAAGTTACCATTGGTTCCAAAGGTTCTGTTGGGATGTAACTTTCGGAAGAACGAATGATGTCGCGTTTTTGCTTTAACAAACGGGTAGATAATGCTTGTCCTTGCTCGTCAAGCATCTGGATTTTGTCAAAGTCTTTTTCTCTTTTCCGCTGCTTAAAAAGCTTCGTGAGCTCCTTCCCAATTTCAGCGGAAACCTTTTGAATTTTCATCTTCTCAGCCAGCGAGAGATTGTGAATCGTTGGATCACGTGGAGTTTGGGCGAGCCGATTTCTGGCGTCTTGCATTTGAGCGGACAGCTTTTGAACCTGTTTTCGAATTTCTTCTCTTACGTCGGCTGAAGTTTGATCTCCAAACGCTTGAGTCGTTTTGTCATGGTTCCCAGGCGGTTGATTCAATTTGGCTGTTAGCTCTTTAACTCTAGTATTGAGCTCATTGATTTCAGCTAGAACTTTGCCACGTGGGTTGCCTGCCAAAAGTCGCTTCTCGATCTTCAGAAAATTTTGTGTATTACTGAATAGGTTTACTGGGGGGGCATCATGTAGCTGCTTCTTGAGATCGGCTAATTTTCGAGTGCCAAACGTTGAGTGGTCGACAAACGTTTCTCCTGGATTCGGAAGTTGAAGAACGCCGGAACTAAGGAATTTGTCCAGTTGATCAACATTGATCGTTCGATAATGCTTGAATCGCCCAACTGGCTGGTGACTGAGCATGATGAACATCATTGCATCACGGTCGAAGTCCGGCTGAAGCAACTGCCGAAGAACATTTTCAGTTTGCTGCGAAACGTCATCTACAAAATTGGATCTGCCGGATTTCGTGTAGGCATTAGAAGCCGAGCTTCGATTCTTTTGTCTTAGATAGGAAGTAGAACGGAGGAATGCTTCGTTCAGTTGTTCCGTCGACTCAAACTGGAACACTTTGGGCTGATCATCATCAACGATCAGCTCAATCGCACCTTGAAGCGGCGACTCAAAGGCTGGGCTAAGAAATTGAAAACGCCGAACGACTTGATGTCCGAGATCACCAATCGCCTTGTCCGCAACAGACAGATGCGTTTGTGGAAGAATCGGTTTACCGTTGAGAAAGGTTTGGCTTTTTCCTAGTTCGTCAAAGCGAACCTTAAGGTTCCACGCATAAGACTGGCTTGATAAGTCAGTTGGCAGCTCGACCTTATTCACGCTAATTCGTTTGGTTTTCAGTGGGAGCGATTCAGTTGACTCTGATTCAACTTCCAATGAGACGATCGAATTCAAAGACTCGACTGGCGCAGACTCGACTGGCGCAGACTCGATCGGCGCAGACTCATTTTTATCGGGAGTTGTTCCCGCGGAGCCCTCATTGATCGCAAGTTTCGTTTCGTCGATTGAATTTGTTTGAGGCGAAGTTGAACTGGCCGACGCAATCCCCTTAAGTTCAGTTGGCGTGTCGAAGGAGCTTAAATAACCAAACAAGCCTGCGGCAATCGCAAACATTGCAACGCCAGCCACAGCGAGCCAGCCACTCATACCAATTCCAACAAGGTTCTCATTGTCATCTTGAATTTTCGGTTCATGGAAATCGGCGTCCAAGTCAATCGCGGCAGTAAGCGGTTGCATGCCAAAAAACGTTTCGGCTGGCGTTGCGACAGTTTCTTCAACAGGAAGCCCAGACTTAATCTGCTTTTCGATTGCGGCAATAAATGGAGTTGGGTTCCTACTAGAGCGACCTAATTCACGAAGAATCGAATCCATCGCCTGGTCGTCGTGCAGGTCCTGCGAGTTTTCGATATTGGTTGATTTAGGATTGTCCATCTTCTTGCTCGTTTAGAATGATTGATTCAATGGATTTTGGACGCGATACACTTATGCAGAACATGCCGAATCCGTTTCAACTTCATGCGAACCGTTCCGTCTTTTTGCTGAGTGACGAGGGCGATCACTGACGAAGGCTCGTTTTTGAAATAGAAACGCTCAATAAGTTGCCGTGATTTCTCAGGTAAAAGATCAATGCAATCATTGAGCGCGCTGATTCTTTCAAGATTGACTTGGGAATCAACAGCTTGATTGAGTGAATCCAAAGAACGGCCAAGAGAGTTGGCTTCCGCGAATTGTTTTTGATTACGCAATCGCGTCATCTCAGCGCGAAGAAAACTCAATGCTTTGTTTCTTGCAATTCCTAACAACCACGTCGAAAGTTTTGATTCCTGCCGGAAGTGCCGTAGTTGTTTGTACGCAACGATGAAGACTTCTTGGGCGAGATCATCAATTTGCTGGGAACAAAAAACGTACCGCGCGAGAAAAACACGAACCGATTTTTGATTCTCAATTACGACTTGGCGAAAGGCTTTGTCAAACGACTTTGTGAAGCCGGGAAGTTCGTCCTGCTGGTCAGTATCTACCGTCCGCCCGCTTGGGCTTAATTGGGCCAACCTGTGAATTTGGTCTTGGCTCAAAACGACACGTTTTCCTTTGGATATTGCAGTCATTACAAAAGTGAGTTGCGCTCACTTCAGATATGTCACAACAAATGCCACGGTTTTTTGAAATTAAATCCAATGAACGTTTACATTCTGCCGGACTGAATCAAGGGCGTCAAATTCTTTATCGAAAAGTCGTTATGACAATTGAGTCTTGAAGAGTTGGCTGAAATCGACCTACCTTCTTGCTTTCGTATTGGCATAAGTGGAATTGCCATTTCACTTTTCAAACGCAAATCCACGATACGAAAACTCGGTCGATGATTCGCTGGACAAACTTCAACTGTTTGAGGTTGTCGCGACAAAATCCGCTTTCGTTTAAACTCATTGTTGCTGAACCCGTGACGAAGTCTTGTGTCTTGTCTCGAGGTAGAGATTGTCACAATTGAATATGCTTGAGGTTGGAATGGATCGCATTTACCTCGACAACGCTGCAACTAGCTGGCCCAAGCCAGAATCGGTTTACGCAGCAGTCGATCATGCTCAACGAGTTCTTGGAGCGCCCGCAGGACGAGGAGGCTATCGCGAAGTCGTTGAGGCTTTGAAGTTGGTTGAGCAAACTCGCGGCCTTATTGCAAAATTTATAAACGCGCCCAATCGTCGAAACATCGCGTTTACGTTTAATGGAACTGATTCGTTGTCGACGATCATTTTTGGATTGCTTCAGCCCGGTGATCATGTTGTCACGTCGATCGTTGAGCACAACTCGGTTCTTCGGCCTCTGAAATATCTTGAGTCAAAGGGGGTTGAAGTCACTTATGTTGGCTGCGATTCGCTCGGGCGATTTCGTGAAGAGGAAGTGCTTGCGGCGACTCGGCCTTCAACACGTATGGTGAGTTTGATTCACGTCAGCAATGTGACGGGGGCGATTCAACCAGTCACCAATATCAAATCCAAATTGCGTGAAGCTGGAAATGAAAATACTGTTTTTCTATTGGATGCCGCTCAATCGTTAGGACATTTGCCAGTAGATGTTCAAGAGTTAGGTTGCGACGTTTTGGCTGCGCCAGGTCATAAGAGCTTGCTAGGACCGCTTGGCACTGGAATCTTGTATTGCCACGATGAAATTGCTGACCAAATTCGACCACTGAGATTCGGTGGAACGGGAACTGATGGGAGCCTTAACATTCAGCCTGATAAAATTCCCGATAAGTTTGAATCTGGAAATCTAAATGTTCCGGGAATCGCTGGGATCAACGCTGGTATCAAGTTCTTGAAAAGTGCAGAAGGAATCAAGGCACATGAAATTTTGAATTCCAATCTCGAGTTGATGCTTGAGGGACTTCAAGCAATCAACGGAGTCGCGATTCAAGGTCCGGTTGATTTAGACTCAAGAATTGGTGTGTTCAGCATTTCGATTGAAAACCTTGATTGTCATGACGCTTCTTCGATACTCGACTCAAATTGGAACATACAAACCCGTTCTGGATTGCACTGCGCTCCGTTTATTCATCGAGCGTTGGGTAGCGAAAAACGTCACGGAACGTTGCGTTTGAGTTTGGGACTTTTCAATACTAAGGCACATGTTGAAAAGGCGCTGTCTGCTTTGGCTGAATTGGCGAATACCGCTGTGGGAATCTGAAATTACTGGTAGTGAACCCGACACGTCTATATTGAACGTTTGGTAGTCAATTTTTGCAATCTGTCCTGCGTATGATTTAACCGTTATGATTGATGGCTGATGCGAAGGGATCAAAAATTCACTGGTGCGACTCAGTGGCGCGTGTTTCGAAGCCAATTGCCCGAATGTGTATCTCAATATGTCCAATAATGGATTCAACGTACTGATCATTGATGATGAGGAGGTAGATCGTCTTCTCGCTAGACGATGCCTGACTCGAGAAGGGCAGGTCTCCAATGTGGTTGAAGCCAGTTCTTTGGAAGAAGGACTTAAGGTTGCCGCCGAAAACGAAATTGATGTTGTTTTGCTGGACTTGTCCTTAGGGCGCACCACAGGATTGGAAACGCTTCATGAGTTTCAACGTCAGCTTTCGACGAACTATCCAATCGTTCTGCTATCTGGATTGTCCGATCAGGCTTTGGCGATGAAGGCAGTTGAGGACGGCGCAGAGGACTTCATCAATAAAGATGCGATCAAGCATCAATGGCTTTCAATTTCATTGCAAAATGCGATTAAGCGCCATCAACAAAAAGAACGCATTTTACATGACGCCCGTGAGTTGCAACTGGCGAATTCTGATCTTCGTCAATTCAATTATGTCGCATCGCATGACTTGCAAGAGCCACTGCGAGCAGTGCTTGGTTACGGAAGGATGTTGCGAAAAAGAGCAGAATCCAGATTGGATGATGAAGAGAAGGAGTGGCTGCGTCATATCGAAGAAGGCTCCGCTCGGATGCAGCGATTGATCGAGGACCTTCTCGCGTTTTCACACCATAGTTTGGTTGTCAGTGATTTTTCCGAAGTCGATTTGAATAAGTGCATGAACGAAGCGTGCGAGAGCCTGCAAACGTCCATTCAGGAAAACAAAGCCGAAATCTATTTGGATCCGTTGCCCACAATTATGGGCAACGCAAGTCAGTTAGCACGGCTCTTTCAAAACGTTGTTGGAAACGCCCTCAAATATCGCTCGACGGATTCACCAATTGTGAAGGTGACATGTATTGAAAGTGACGACCAAGTCGAGATCCGAATTTCGGATAACGGGATTGGAATTGATGCAGGTTATCACGAGCAAATTTTCGGTTTGTTCAAGCGATTGCATCGACGCGAGGAATATCCTGGCACAGGTATAGGATTGGCGATTTGTCTCAAGATCGTTGAGCGACACAATGGTACAATGCGCGTTGAGTCCGAATTTGGAGAGGGAACCACGTTTGTTGTTAGTCTACCGAAGCGAATCGGTTACAAGAATCCCGGTTAGGTCGAAATTCTCTCTGCAGCGAATTTTCTGTTTGACTCGAACCAGTTCAAACAAAGCCATTGGTTCGCGCGAGCTTTATTGCTAGTTTCCATCGAATGGCAGAACATAAGGCGCAAAAAAGGGATGGTGGTTTGTCGCCACCATCCCGACCGTTTTCCTGCAGCAAGGCATCTAATCCATTATTGCAACGCTCCGCTTATCCTGGCATCATCACGTCCCGCTTCCAATTACGGAAAACAGTTTTTCAAAACGTCGTCGAGAGACGACGTTGTTTCAAGTTGATCAATTGCCGCGAATTAAGCGAAATTCGTGATCGCAACGTGTTGATTGATTGCCGAGATCAGCTGAGAGGGCTCAAGTGGCTTCTGAAACCACTTGGCGATTCTATTCTCTTGAGCATTGATGCCCGCTTGGCTGGGACTTTCGCCACTGACGGCGAAAATTTCAATTCCATCAAAAGCCGGGTTCTCGCGGATTCTACGAATCGCCTGGGCACCGTTCATGCGGGGCAAATTAATGTCCATCAAAATGACATCAGGCTTTGAATTGGCCTCCAAGTATTCCAAGGCAGCGACTCCGTCACCGACGGATCGCACATTGTAGCCGTGAAGTCGAAGAAAGCCGGCTAACATTTCTCGCTCGTTTGCAGTGTCTTCGACGAGGAGGGCCGTAAGACCGCTATTTTCGACTGTGTCACTGTCC
>CAYMFZ010000317.1:0-3755 GCA_964389585.1 uncultured Pirellulaceae bacterium
TACGGCTTTATCGGTATTCTTCGGTCGAAACCGAATACCTTGAGCTGACCTTGAAACAGGAACAGCACCGGGGTGACTAAAAGGGTTAATAAACAAGAATCCGCTTGGATTCAATTAATCGGTAAATATATCGCTTTACGCCAGCGTGGACAATGCGAAATCGCGGTTTGGCGTAGGATTCTGGCGTGTAAAAAAGGGTTCTGAATTGAATCCACGCCAGAAATGCTAAGGACGGCTGGTGATTACTATCTGGTAAGGTTGAAACGTAGCCTGCGCCTGTCAAACTGATCCCATGAACAGCACTTCGGAAAGCCTACTTATTCGGCTTCGCTCCGCCCAAGACAATCAAGCTTGGTCGCGTTTCGTTGATCTCTATACGCCACTGATTTTCTTTTGGGCTCGTAAGACGGGGCTGCAAACTCAAGACGCTTCTGATCTTGTGCAAGACGTTTTGTCGCTCGTGTTTCAAAAGCTTCCCACGTTTCGTTATGACAAAACGCAAAGCTTTCGTGGCTGGCTTCGAACTGTCACGCTTAACAAGCATCGAGAGCATTGTCGTAAAAAGTCCATCGGCGCCATTGCGACCCGTCAGTCTGAACTTGCGAGACTTGCCGAATCGGCGGAGTCCATTTGGGATTTGGACTACAAACAGAACTTGGTCGCCCAAGCTATGCAATTGATCGAGCCGGAATTTCGCCCTGCGACTTGGGCCGCGTTACGCGAATTCGTCCTGACAGGTGCATCGGCAAGTGAACTTGCTCAAAAGCATGAAGTGAGTGTCTGGACGATTTACGCAGCGAAATCCCGCCTGATGATTAGGTTGCGAAGTGAGTTGGAGGATTTGTTGGAGTAATTTTCAAAAAAAGTTTGCTTTGAACTTACTAAATCGGATGTTGAGGCGCATAGCCTTATTTGAGAGATGTCGAACTCACACCGATTTCAAAGAGACCCTTTTATGACTGTTAAACTCAAGGCTTGCCCTGACCAAGACGAACTTGCGGAATTCTTGTTGGGGAAGCTGCCGGAAGAACAGCTTGAATCGTACGAATATCATCTTTCCGAATGTTCTCCCTGTACCGAAACGATTCGCTCGCTCAATGTCAATGATACCTTCAGTGATTTAGCGAAACGTGCGTTTGAGCCGATTGAAGATTTGGAAATTGAAACGGCTGCGGATCAAACCGCGATCGCAAATCTTGTTGGGCGAATGAAGGAGCTGGGTGCGGAAGCTTTGCTCGATTCACGAGCCGAGTTTTGTATCGCTGATAAGGCAACCATCCAAGCCCGCGCCGCTGAGATCCATCGCCTGCTTGAACCGTGCGACTCGGATGAAGCAATTGGCAGGCTGGCCCATTATCAAGTCGAACGATTGTTGGGTGCCGGAAGTACAGGCGTTGTCTATTTGGCAACCGATGAAAATCTCAATCGTTCTGTTGCCTTAAAGATTCTGCGCCCGTCGCTTGGTCGTTCGGCGCGCGAGCGGTTTATTGCCGAGGCCCGTGCTACCGCAGCGATTGACGCACCCAATGTGGTTTCCATTTATCATGTCGGAACCAAGGATGAGCTTGCCTACATCGCGATGCAATGGACACCTGGTGAAACGCTTGAGCAGCGATTGAAGCGTGATGGTTCACTAACAGTTCAGCAAGTTCGCTCGATTGGCCAACAGATCGCGCGCGGATTGTCCGCGGCTCACGCGAAAGGATTGATCCACCGTGATATCAAGCCCGCGAATATTTGGTTGGAACATGATTCAGACACAGTAAAGATCCTAGATTTTGGGCTGGTCCGCGCAAACGACGAGAATCCTCAATTGACTTGTACTGGGATGATCGCTGGGACGCCCTGTTTCATGTCACCCGAACAATCACGCGGTGCGGAATTGAATTTCCAAAGTGACTTTTTCAGTCTTGGGTGTCTGCTTTACGAGTCGCTAACAGGCCAACTCCCATTTCGTAGCACCAACGTGCTCGCCACGCTGCAATCAATTCAAAGAGACTCTCCCGTTCCGCCGAACGAAATCGACACTTCGATCCCGCATGATATTTCTTCGCTGACGATGTGTTTGCTTGAGAAGGATCCGGCAAACCGTCCGCCTACGGCCACTGCGATCGAAGATGCAATTGTTTCTGATCCACTAGAGTGGTCGTTCAAAACGAGTTGTGAATTGGGCAAGACGGCCAAGTCTGAAAAAGGTGGTGGGTCTGGTTTGGGCGCACAAAAGGCAACCGGCTGGTTCCGTTGGGTTGGTGCAATTCTAGCCTGCGCAGCATTGGCCTTTGTGGCTTTGATGTATCCACAGATCATTCGTATCGCAACAAACCAAGGCGAGTTAGTAATCGAGACGAATGACCAAGACATCAAGATTGAAATTGTTGACGACGGAGGCAAGATCCGAATCGTTGATCTCAAAACCGATCAAGCTATCAACATTGTCGCGGGAAAATATGAGCTTCGACCACAGAGCGATGAAAACTCAGTTGAAATCGACAAGCAGACGATCGTGATGAAGCGTGGAAGCAAAGAAATAGTGAAAGTGTCGCGAGTTGAACAAGGCTTACCTGATATTCCCAGTCGAGGCGATCTAACTGAGAACCTCTTGAAGAGTCCAGTGGATGGGGAGGCGAATACGAGTTTGACACCTGTGGATCAGCAAGTTGCACTGAAGCTGATGGAGCGAGCTCGACTGTCAAAAATCTTTGGAATGGGACATCAGAAGTTGAAAATGATCGATCAAGAGTTGATCGCAATGGGATACCGTTCAGAAAAGGGCTACGATCTTGATCTCGACAAGGAATGGGCAAAGCGTTTACTGATTTCCATGAACATGAAAAAGGAGCGATTGCGACTTAAGTATGGTGCAGGTCACCCAGAGGTTCGTGAAGTAGACGCGGAAATAAAAGTCCTAAACGAATTGTTGGGATCTTCTGGTGAAGTTTTGGATGCCTACGAAACAGTTCGTGTTGATGACTTCAAAAAGTTCGAAAAACAAATAGGGGCGTTACGAATAAAAGTTCAAATGCTCAATTCGCAATTTGAACGATTGCAGTTAAGCATTTCGGATTTACGTGAATTGGTTTGGCAAAATGATCCTTTTCTTTGCGGACTTGATCGACACTTGCAAGTCGCGTCAACAAAGAAGCGTTGGTACGCGTTGTCAGTTTACGACATGCCAAACGATGAATTGGCCGAAGAAATAGAATGGCTGGACGACTTTAACAAGCGGTTGGTGAAGCGAGTCAAAGCCGTTCGACTACGCCTGAGTGAAATTTCGAAATTGAAATCGGAGTACGAGCAGCTTGGGAATCATTCTGATCGCCAAGGAGCCGATGAATTAAGTAAAGGAATAGGACTAAGGCTCAAGGAATTCGGTTTTCGGTTTGGTAAACCAAACAAAAAGCATTCGACGATTAGCCTCGATGACATTGTTGGAAGGACCTCCGAAGAGGATGAATTTCGCAGGGCCATTGCGTCGTTTGAGATCCAGCTTTGGGAGCGCCAAGCGAAACTTGATGATGCTCGATTGAGAAATGATAAGCAACAGATCAAATCGCTAGAGAAGGCCGTATGGTCATCCGAAACTCGGGTTCAGGAACTTAAGAACAGTTTTGAAGCGAAGAAAATTGCCGATCGAAGACGGGAGCTTGGCTTAGAAAACGGGCAACAAAGTGAAGCATCAAATGGCGGAGAGAAAATACGTAAGAAAATGAGCAACATAAAAGAAATTCGGATACCCCCAATGATTACAACAGTTG
>CAYMFZ010000317.1:3765-6807 GCA_964389585.1 uncultured Pirellulaceae bacterium
CGGGAGCTTGGCTTAGAAAACGGGCAACAAAGTGAAGCATCAAATGGCGGAGAGGATATTCCGTCAGAACAGGAGCAACATCAAGGAAATGCGAATACGCCCAGTGATTCCACGAGTTCCCACACGCCCGCCGCAAGTTTCTATCAGTTAAATGGAATTTGTGTGGATTCTGACAAGTCGCCAACCAGTGATGCTGAGATTCGTCTTTTTCACGTCTCCAATGGCGGTGCAAACCGAAAGTTAGTGGGTTCGACTGTTACAGAAATGGATGGTCGGTTTGTTTTCAATGAGCTGACGCGTTTTGACCAAACTGATGATAAGTACGTAATGGTTTGCCGGTGTGATGGCTATGTAAGTCTTATAAGTTCAAGTGGAATCTGGACTCAGAAAAATCCTGAATCAGAAGTCGTGGATTTTCAATTCGATATGACCAAGCCATCTCCAATCGTCGGAAGAGTTGTTGGTCATGATGGATTGCCAGTAGTCGGCGCGGAAGTTTATCAACTTACGGTAGCGGGAGAACCAGTCAAAGGATTCGGTTACACCGTGACCGATAAAAATGGCAAGTTTGTCCTGGAAGATGTTCGAGAGTTAAAAGTAACCAAGCTTAAAAACGGAGGCGTCATTTATCCGCAAGCGTTCTATCTTCGTTCTCTCGAACACGGAGCGTACAGAATTCAGCCAAAGAAGAAGCAAGGAGCTTTTGAGTTGACGCTGCGAAAGCCAATCGAGGTTACTGGAAAAATCGTTGGGCTTAAGAAGTCTGATTCAGTTGCGGGTATTCGTTTGGCGGCCCAGCAAGCCGACAGCTTGACAGCCTTGAACAATGATTTGCTCCAACCAATGGAATGGCTCACGACTCAAACCGATTCCGCGGGCGAATACCGATTCATTGTTCCAGAAGGTTTCTCTTTCAACGTTTTTACATGGGGCAATCGGGGTAAAGATGGGGGGCCAAGCAAAATGTTCGCTGCGGCGGTCAGTATGCACTCTCAAACGCCTGATGGATCGAGTATGCGGCTTCCTGACATGAGCTTGGTCGAGCCTGTCAAAGTTACGGGCATCGTTATTGACCAAGACACCGGCTCGCCCGTCAATATTGGGAATGTCGGTTGGCATGGACCGGACCGACCTCGGACAAGTGCTGCAATTCGATTTGCAAAAATTGAATCTGATGGTTCGTTCAAAGCTCTTGTCGTTCCAGGAATCAACGGCTTCTATTCCTCAAGTAGTGGAAGTGGATGGCATCACACAACGACGAAGGTTCGCGTCAAGCGAAACGGAAACTGGAGTGAAGTGACAACCAAGCAATATGCTCAAGGTGTCCGCAACGTTGCGGTGAGTCAGGCAGAGCCGATTGAGATCGAATTGACGGTCAAGCGAAACGAGTTCAATCATGCTTGGGAATAGGTCGTTTTTGACTGTCGAGCGAATGAAACTTTCCGATTTTCTTTAAGAGGACTTTTGCCTCCGCTGATGTCCGCAGATGCGAAACATTTGGGACAAATGTTCTACACTGATCGAATCTGAGTTCTGACTTGGCATTGAAGTGTTGATGTGCGATCTTGATGGGTGAATGTCACCCTTTGAGAGAAAGCCATGTATATCCGACTTCTGCCGTCTAAGATTCTGCTGTTCAGCTTGGCAACACTTTTTGTTTGCTTCATCGCTTGCTTGAATTCTCCTCCAGTGAATGCCGGCGAAGAACCTGTCGTGAAGTCGTCGTTGAGTGACGATCATTTTGTTGGAAAGTGGGACGCGGCGATCGAGTGCCCGGGCGGAGCGATTCGGTTTGGTATCGACTTGCAAAAGAAGTCTGGCCAATGGTCTGCGTATTTGGTGAACGGCACAGAGCGAATCGAAGTTCCGATTGTCAATGTCGGAGCTCGCTCGGTGACTTTGAACATAGATCACTACGATTCGAAGATTGAACTAGCGTTGGATTCGAAAACGAGTAGAGAAAGATTCGTTGGAACTTGGAAAAAACGTCGAGGCCCGAGCGAGTGGGTGGAAATGAAGTGTTCTGCAGTTCGCCATGATGAAGCGAAAAAGTTAGCGGACCCAGCAAAAATGGCCGGTCGGTGGTCAGTCAATTTCCAAAGCTCAAAAGATCCAGCGGTTGCGGTTTTTAAACAAGCCAAAGATTCGAATCAATTGCTTGGGACCTTTCTCACGGCAACAGGTGACTATCGGTTTCTGGCGGGGGAAGTTAAAGATCAGTCGCTGGAGCTTTCTTGTTTTGATGGAGCGCACGCTTTCCTTTTCAAGGCCAGTCTTGATGACGATCAAGCTTTGAAAGGCGACTTTTGGTCTTCTTCGACTTGGCATGAGAATTGGACGGCGACGTTTGATCCCGATGCCAAATTGCCCGATGACTTTAAGCAAACGACAGCAAACTCAAAAGTTGAATTGGGTGACCTGAGTTTTCCCGATTTGGATGGGCATCAAACGAAGCTTGACGATCAAAAATTTGCAGGCAAAGCAAGGATCATCTACGTGTTTGGAAGTTGGTGCCCTAACTGTCATGACGCTGGCGAGTATTTTGCTTCGCTGGAAAAGAAGTATGGTGACAAGGGTTTGTCGATCCTGGGATTGGCGTTTGAGTTGACGGGAGAGTTCGGGCGGGATTCAGAACAAGTCAAGAAGTATCTCAAGCGGCATGGATCGTCCTATCCTGTTTTGGTGGCGGGAATCGCTGACAAAGCGGACGCGTCGAAACGTTTGCCAATCCTTGATCGCGTTCGTTCGTATCCAACGACCATTTTTCTCGACGGACAAGGGAACGTAAAAGCGGTGCACACTGGGTTTACGGGACCGGCTACGGGAAAATCGTATAAGGAGCTAAAGTCAAAGTTTGAAAGCTTGATTGAAGCGTGTTTGGCTAATTGAATCTCGGTCGAGTGTTTTGGTTGAGAATTTTGGCGAGATGGCTTGCTGGCCTTTCTGATTTTTATCGGCCTTCAGTGTTTTGTCGTCAACGCGGGGCCCGTTTTGACCACGGAGTGATCAACGACAATCATAGTCGTTGATTTCTCCGAAATC
>CAYMFZ010000318.1:0-6804 GCA_964389585.1 uncultured Pirellulaceae bacterium
ACTCAACGTCTCGCGCAATAAATCAAGCCTCAACTGTCACTTATAGAAATGGCAGTTCATCGTCCCAAAGTTTTTGAACTTAGGAATGCTAATGATGAGGCGGCCGAAAAATCATAGCGTTGGACGGGTTTGGTGGAAAAGACGTTCGGGTTTTCAAAACTCAAGGGAGACGAGTCTCGATGAAAATTAAACTTGCTGCTTTGGCGCTTCTTGCAAGCGTCGCAATGTTCTGCAGCGAAAGCAATGGCGACCTTCTTGGTCGCATGCTTGGAAGGGGCGGTTGTGGCGGTTGTCAAACTGCACCTTCGTGTTGCGACACTCCAGCACCTTCGTGCGGAAGAAGTATTAGCTTGAACTTGAACATTGGCCTTCCAGGTCGATTGTTCAACCGCGGATGCGGTGGTGGATGCCAGCTTGGCTCACGCCTTATGTCTGGCGGTTGCGGTGGTGGATGTGATGCTGCTCCTGTGATGGACAGTTGCGGTGGTGGATGTGATGGAGGTTGCGGTGGAGGCGGTGGCGGATGTGGTCTTGGAAAAGGTCGCGTTCGTGGATTGTTTTCAAAAATCTTTAGTGGTGGCGGCTGTGGATGCAGCGGCGCAGGCATCATGAGTTCTCCAGTTGGCGACAGTTGCGGATGTGCAGCTGCACCAGTAGATACTTGCGGACCAACCTGTGGCGGTTCTGATTCATGCGGATGTGGTGGCGGCGGACTATTGTCTGGCGGCCTCTTCTCTGGTGGATTGTTCTCAGGCATGGGTGGTTGCGGCGGCGGCTGTGATTCAGGTTGTGGAGCTCCAGCACCTTGTGCTGCTCCTGCTCCTGCACCATGTGCAGCACCTGCTCCAGCTCCATGTGCTGCTCCAGTATCAAGCTGCGGTTGCGATAACGCACCGTCTTGTGGTTGCGGATTGAATCTTGACCTTCGTGGTCGAGTAAGCGGTTTGGTTGGTCGTGTCGGCAACCTCGGTTGCGGTACATGTGGAAGCAAGTCAACTTGTGGTTGTGGTTCAAATCGCACACCTGTTCGATCTATCGCTTCACGAATTCCTCGTCCACGCTCTGGTGGATGTGGTTGCGACAACGCTCCAAGCTGTGGTTGCAACGCTGCACCGGCTCCAAGCTGTGGATGCTCTGACGCTCCATCTTGCGGATGCGGTGGTGGAAAAGTTCGCGGTTTGCTTTCTCGCATTCCACGTCCTTTGAAGAACGGTGGATGCGGATGCGGTTCTTCATCTTGTGATGGTGGCTGCGGTGAAGTTTCTTCTTGCGGCGGATGCGGATCGTCTTCTTGTGGCGGTGGCTGCAAGCTGAGCTTGCTTGATCGCCTTCGTGGCACACGAACACCTCGTGGTCCTGGCTGCAGCAACAACGATGGTTGCAATCCTCCTTGCCCGAACTCTGGTTGCTCAACTTGTGCTTCAGCTCCAATGGCCGCAGCTCCAATGGCTGCTCCGTGCAATAGCTGTGGATCAGGTGCCGTTAATTACGACAGTAACATGATGTACGAACAAGCCCCAACGATGACTCCAATGTCACCGACAATGGCTCCAGCCATCTCAGTGCCTGAGTCAACAGAAGGCAGCGTTATCGTCCCTACTGCAGATGGTGCAAGCCACTCACCGATCGTCAACCCAAACGCTTTCGTTATCCAAAGCAAGTAAGTTGATAAGCTGACGACGTTTATAAATTAACGTTTCGGTTTTAAAATAACGTTTCAGTCAACCAGCATTGGTCGACATGAGACGCTCAAAAAAAAGGCGGTTTGGTTTTGAATAAAGACCAAGCCGCCTTTTTGTTTGCGATTCTGGCAAGTCTTATTCGTTTGCAATTCTCGAACGTCTCATTCGCTTTGCACCTTGGATGCGTTCTGATTTCGGAGAAATCAACGACTATCGATAGTCGTTGAACGCTCCGCGGTCACAACGTGAAGCACCAAATCAACACGGCACCCAAAGCGATTCAACTTGCCGTTCCTGAATTAACTTGTTCTTATCGAACGGTGCCAACTCAACTCAAACAAAGTGATACCAACAAGAATCACTCAATGTCTTCAAGCAAACTAACCGCAAACCCCAGCAAGTCGTCCTGTTGTTCGTAAAAGCTCTTCAGCTGCAGTCTCGTCTCTAGCGAATTGGCGACTTCAAAAGGCTGTGGCGCAATACCCAGCGGCTCGTACTTTCCAATCAAACGCTCCGTCAGAAGCTTCACGGCTTCGCCATTCCTTCCAACTCGAACGAGCAAATCAACAAGGGTCTCTTCAGCGATTGGCCCTACCTCAGCAGCCTTGTGAATCGTTGACTTCTTTTCAAAATGGGCGACTGCCGCATCAACATCGACACCGAGCAAAGCGTTGTAAAAAAAGTTGTGATCAACATAAGTGTTTTCAAACGGCGGGCTTCCCGGATATTGAAAATCTTCATCCAGCCCCAGCCCATACGCCGCGAGTTCACTCGCCTTGCGAATGTCTTCAACATCATCAACCGTTCTCGCGATTCGCATGACCGAAGCCAAATGGGTTGTGTCAAGATGATGAGCTCCACCCGCCGTCAGATCTGGATACAACTTCATGATCTCGGCTAGTGACTTATCAGAGTGCGGTGGCGGCTCAGACGAATCTTCACCATTCTCTTTTTGCCCAATCGCGAATCGAATGTTGTTGGTTAACTCATCATAAATATGGCTAAGCAATTCACGCGCGAGCAGTTTTTGTGTAGGCCGATCGAATCGTGACGCCTGAGTATCAAACGTGGTGATACCATTGCAAGTTCCGTAATGCTGAAGCAACAATCGATAGCCGTAGGCCGGCGCAGCACCTTGTGAAACGGCGATCTCAACCAAGCCATCGATGTTCTCATCGTCGACCTTGACGGCACGGGTCAGTTTTTCGTTTAACTCTTTGTCACCAACTGGCTGAAGATACATCCAGCCTTCTTGATACTGACCTGATCTGAAAAACAAAGTTCCAATCTCTCGACAGGCTGACAGCAAGCCGTCTTCTAGCTCTCGCTGCTGAACTTCATCAAGCTCGTCGGGTTGCTGGGTGTAAATCAACGGCAAAGAAAGCTGGTGTCGACATCGCATCTTCAGGACTTCGAACAGCTTAAAGTACTCTTTGTCGCGTCTGAAACGATGCTCGAGAAAATCCAGCGACTTCTCAACTCCCGATTCGTTTGCAATTCGTTGAAGCTCTTCAAATTGAGTTGGCATCAGAAAGTCACGTCTTAAAAAATGGTTGCAAGCGAAGTTTCACAGGCAAACAAAATCCTGCTCAGACCCCAGTTTAGTCTATCCCCTCGATGCGTTCACCGCCCCAAGCGATACGACGAATAGGCCAACCCTTTTTGCTCCTACTCAATGAACCAACAACCCGTTAGCATTGGCAGTTTCGACCAACTATTTTGAAACTATGAACCAACCCGGCCAACCTTTCGAACAACTCCGACTTGCAGTCGTCGCCATGACGAATGTGAGCACAATCACGTCTGCCATTAGCCGACATGGTGGAACCGCTTCCGTCTTTGAGTTCGGCGAATCCAAGAACGCGCAAACCGCCCATGCGACTTCTGAGATTGCCAACCGCATTTTGACCGCGGGTATCGACACGGTCGTTTTCGTCACGGGCGTTGGTGTTCAATTCATCGTCGAACAAGCTGCAAGGACGGTCGACCGACAACGACTTCTCGATTCGCTTTCCGACGTGAACACGATCGCTGGTTCGACCGCCGCCGAAGCTGAGTTGCTGAAACTTGGCATCACTCCGACCGTCGTGGTCGACAGATCAGAATCTTGGCGTGAAATCCTGATGGCCATTGATCGGCTTGCTCCCGTCGTCAATCAAACGGTTGCCTTGGAAGAATCCGGTGCGGTTTATAGCCTAATCGGTGGACTCGAAGCCCGTGGAGGCCGCGTTGTTCCAATGCCGGTTTACCCGCAAGAAAGCCCAATCAATCCGCAACAGGTGATCGACTTTTTTGAACAGATTGAAGCCGGAGACTTTGAGGCCATCCTGTTTCCATCGCCCGCTGATGCGGCTAAGTTCAGTTACCTCGCAAAGCAATTTGGACGGGCTCGACTGACCAATCACCTTCTCGATAACCATGTCGTTTTGACCTTTGGCGCAGGTACGGAAGAAATCTTGAAAGACCGTGGGTTCGTCGTTGATTTTGCAACGAAGGCAAACGAAGTCGAACCTGCGATTCAAGAAATAGCAGATCAAATCTCAAAAATCAAAAAACAGAAATCGGTAATTCGAATCAATATGTCTGGCCCCGCTTCAAGCAACTCCGACCCAAACGCTCCTTGGTACAACAGCCCTTTCATGAAAGCCTGTCGAGGTGAACCGACCGATGTGACGCCAATTTGGATGATGCGGCAAGCCGGGCGTTACATGGCCGAGTATCGAGCCGTCCGCGACAAAGTTTCTTTTCTCGAATTGTGTGCCAATCCGCAACTCTGTAGCGAGGTCATGTGTACTGCGGTAAATCGGCTGGGAGTGGATGCCGCAATTATCTTTTCAGATCTGTTGCCAATCCTTGTGCCGATGGGCTGCGATTTGGAATTCGTCAAAGGCGATGGGCCAGTCATTCACAACCCTGTGCGAACCACGGCAGATGTCGATCGCATCAAGCCGCTTGAGTCCAACGAACCGCTTCAGTTCGTCATGGACACCGTCAAGCAAACTCGCAATGACTTGCCCGCAGACATGCCGCTGATTGGTTTTGCAGGTTCGCCCTTTACACTCGCCAGCTACATGATCGAAGGCGGCTCAAGCAAGACTTACGCGAATACAAAAGCGTTGATGTTTTCCGATCCCGGAGCATGGAATCAATTGATGGAGCATCTTTCGAATTCGATTTCGATGTATTTGCTTGGTCAAATCGAAGCCGGCGCGCAATGCGTTCAGCTTTTCGATTCCTGGGCGGGCTGCTTGAGTTTCGAAGACTATCGCCAGTTTGCTCATCCTTACGTGAAACGAATCATCGCCAGCCTTCCCTCAAATGTTCCCGTGATTAATTTCGCAACTGGCAACCCGGCACTGCTTCCACTATTGGCGGATACTCGTGCGGCGGTTGTTGGAATCGATTGGCGAACGCGACTGGATGACGCTTGGCAAACCGTGGGATACGACCGCGCGGTTCAAGGTAATCTCGACCCAACTGTTTTGCTGACTGACCCAAGTGAAATTAAGAAGCAAGCCAAATTTGTGCTCGACCAAGCCGCCGGTCGCGCAGGGCATATTTTTAATCTTGGCCACGGAATTCTGCCTCAAACGCCCGTCGACAATGCCATCGCGCTAGTCGATGCGGTTCACGAATTGAGTCAAAGGTAAACATCTAGGTAACCATTTCCAGAGGTGACGAAATACCGACGATGACCAATCTCGAACTCCCAAATTTTGGTTCACTCCATGCAGGTTAAATTCCGGTACACGAACAAAGAGTTCATTCGCTCACGCCGTTTTAACCAAATGGCCGGAACTCCAAAGTGGAAGATCCTCACGATAGTTCCACTGACTCTTGTGCCTTCGATTCTGCTGTCGCTTTTGTCTGATGATGGCTCGCTTCTTTTCGCTGTCTTTTTGGTCGGCCTTATTCTGTTCGCGACGATCGCCTGGGTTCTGTTCCGCCAGCCCAAGATGGTCGACCAGCATGACCACGCTTTGACGCTTTCGCCCGATACGCTGCGAGACGAATATTCACATTCGATTTTCGAAATCAATTGGAAGCGATTCGATGGCTTCATCGAAGAGGATCATGAATTTCTTTTTCGTCGCTTGGATCGTTTCATCATCTTTCCCAAACGGATCTTTACGGATCAGCAATGCGAAGAGGTAAGAAAGCTTGCTTCAACCGTCGAGCAGGAACCTTCGAACGAGAATCCTGTCGGCCTCTATGCAAAACATTGCGTAAGTCCGAATGCTACAGGTGAGTCACCCCACTTACTCAATCATCAACAACGTGTTTTCGAATTCCTGTATCAGCGAGAGGATTTTCTGCTCGCGATGCAAAGCCCACTTCGCGTTATCGATCACTTTGGACCGCCTCAAAAAAACAATTCCGTTAGAAGCAAGCTTGCTCCCTTCGTTTCGCTGTTTATTTTCATTCTCTTGACTTGGACAGGTTTCGTTCTTGCCACTCAAACATCTCTCACGCGATTCTGGTCGTTTTTGCAGGTGATATTTGTATGCGCCCTACCAATGGTCTTGCTGTTCGTAGGTATGTGGAGAATTCGAAAATCGAATGCTCAGCGTGTTCCGCAGACGCCCGATGAGTTATCGAAATTCGCCCTAACCAAAACTGGTTTCGCGACGGGCACTTCGCAAAGCGTCACGTTCACCGACTGGAGAGACGTCGAATCGTTTCATGAAAACGACTCGTGCTGGGGGTTCAAGATGCCCAATGAATTGATTCAGATTGTGCCCAAGCGGATCTTTGCGGATGAAATTGATTCCAAGAAATTCATTGATCTCGCGATGATGTTGCATCGCGAACACCGCCAAACATTTGCTGTTACCGTGGTGGGTGTCGAAACAGGAAACCCATTCCAAGCTCCCAACTCTTAGTGCTTGATATTTGCGTTTGAGTTTAGCTCCAGTCGATTGAATCAGACGATTGGCGGTTTTGGCTTTCATTATGTGCTTGCGGCTCCGATGAACGAAATCCAAATGAAGGCATTGCGTTTTGTTGTGAGCGATTAGTTCAATCGAATCAAGATCGCCATTGGTAGGATTAAGAATTGTGAACGCGCTGCCAGGAATTCCTAATCAATTTGAGGTAAACTGATTTGGGATTTGAAATTTGA
>CAYMFZ010000319.1:0-6793 GCA_964389585.1 uncultured Pirellulaceae bacterium
GTCGCTTTTGGTTTTGAGATTTTGTCTTGGTGGTGACGAACTTTTTGGATTGTCAGTTCGCGCTTTTTCCGCTGTTGGCTTTTTCGCCGCCGGACGCCTTCCTCGAAAACCGCGTGCCTTTGGCTTCTTTGGTTTCGATTTGACGTCCACTAACGAAACCGTGGCTTCGATCAAGTCTAAATTGACAACCGTTCCGACGTTTGCGAACACGATTCGTGTTGAGACTTTTTCGATTGGGATCCGAGCGAATTTGCTGACCGCGATGCGATACGCATCCATTTGTGGGCGATAAAATTCGATGTGACGCTGCAAGTTGGAACCATCGACAGCGTCCGACTTAAAATCAATCACGTCCGCCGCGATGATCTTGTTGCCTTGATAGACAAGGATCAGACGATCAATGACTCCTTCCAATAATCCCTCGTTCAACGACACCGCGAAACGGCGTTCGTTATGGACTTCGAGGCGATTGGCCTCCAGCATGACCTCACCGGGCTGCGCAAAATCCATCATGTAGGATTCTTGATAGGCCGTTCGCGACAACAACTTCTTGACGTTGTCATGCTTGATCATCTCGTAGAATTCGGCAATGTAAGGATCGAAGTCTTGTATCGTTGGGTCGACCGTTCTCAGGTGAGACTCCACCGCGTCTTTGCGTGGCGTCGACTCGTCCAACCAACTGACAAGCTCGAAACATCCATGGATCATCGACCCGCGCGTCATGGCTTGATGGTTGTCATGCGATTCAAAGATACTGCCCAGACGCATTTCCGAGCCACCTTCCAATCGGGATGGGCTCGTTCGCTGCACGCCACGGCCTGACCGGACTTCGTTGGGTACAGCGCCGGGATTCAAAGTGACTTTTTCAGGCAGGTAAAATTCATCAAGACAAAACGGATCGTCTTCGACTTCTTTCGTCACCGACTTGTGCCAATCTTCATCGCCTCGTTCAAGTAAAACGCCTTCTTCGCGGGCTTGGCCAGGACAAAGCGTCGCCAGCAAAATTCCCGATGGCGATTTGTGATCGGGTTTCGCACCGAACGACAGAATAATATGCGTGGCGTGGACGGCACGCGTCAGTGCCACATACAAAACGCACATCGCCTCTCGGACATTTCGTTGGCGATCGGCGGCGAACATCGATTGGAAATTTTCGGGCAGCAACTTGCGAAGCTTCTCGCCCATGTAGCGGGTCGCAATATCGATGGGAGCCGTTGGTGATTCACGACCAACGACGACGTTGGGAACAAAGCCAGCCCAGCCCTGCGAAGTACACTTCATGGGAAGCACGACGACATCGAACTCAAGGCCCTTTGATTTGTGGATGGTCATCACCCGAACCTGAGCCGAACTTTGATCGCTGACCTTCACTTCCTCGCGGACATACTCGACGAATCTTCCCGGTCGAAGGTGCCACTGTTCGTGATCCGAAGGACTATCGTAGGCAACGCGAACTAGATGCTGCATACGTAAGACTTCACGCTTGGTGCAATGATCAAGCAAGTGACGAGCAAGCGATTCAATCGCTGGCCCGTATCCGTCGGAGACCAATCGCGATCGCAAGTCAGCCGCCGCGATTCGCGCTGCGGCAGCATTCTCTCGTTGGTTCTTTAATGTCTCGGGTTCGAGCCCAAGTGCCAAACCAAGCGGCGTATGCGAAAGATGGAATCGCGCGATGCTGTCTCCGGGATGATCAGCCAGCTTGATTGCCGACAGAATCGCTTCGACCGCCGCCGAGTCGGTCAGCGGACTTCCCCCTTCCTCGCTCGCGTGAATGTTGGCTTGTTGAAGTGCGAAAATCAGCTCGGCGACTTCGCTGTTGGTTCGAACAATCACGCCGATGGTGTGGTGGTCAGGCAAAGTGCGAACTAGTTTTTTGATGCGGCGAATGGTTCGCCGAACCATGTGACGATTGCGATTGCGATCTTTCGTTTCTTCGAATCGTTTTTGCGACTGGTCACAATCGCTCGCCATTTCCAACGTGATATGCCCGGCAAGATCGCGCTGCGTGGTGTGCTCGGTAAACCAAGCCGGCCATTTCTGAATCGCTTCGTCGATGATCGGATCGTTGCAGGTGTATTTGTTGACGTTGAGAAAGACATCGTTGACCAAATCAATGACATGCTGCGAACTGCGGTAACTGGTTGAAAGACTCTTTGGGTTGAGGTTCGGCAATTGGTCGTCGACCAGATCAAATATTTCCGCCACGCCACCACGCCAGCCAAAGATCGCTTGCTTCATGTCGCCGACGCAAAAGAACGAACGCAAAGAGTCTTCGCTTTCGGTGACTTTCTTGGCGAAGGGACGAATCACGTTCCACTGGCCGAGCGATGTGTCCTGGAATTCGTCCAACATCAAGTGTTGAATTTGATGGTCAAGCCGAAACGAGAACCGATCGGTGTCCCACATCGAAACAAATTTTTGCAAACGCTCGGTGACGTCGTCGAATCGAAGGTTGCCAGTTTCGTCTTTGAATTGTTCGATCAGCTCGCCAAAAGTTCCCAGCAATTCGCTGGTAGATTTGTTCTGCGAGATCAAACGGTTTTCAACATAGGCCCGGACGTGAGGGATCAGCTTTTGATAGATCGCGATCACATCGGGTGGCAGTTTCGAACGGTTGTATTTGTAGTCGCCATCAAGCGAACGCTGGAACGAAGTGTTGGAAGCGAAACTCGCCCAGTCTTGAACGCGGGCATAGCCTTTGACTTCTTCCCAATGCTTGGGCAGCATTTTGCCGGGAAGCTCGACGGCTTCGATCTGAGCCATAACCAATTCCAAATCGGCATCGCTCAGGAATTTGCCGGTCAACGGAAGTTGATCCCATGGTTCGGGCCCCGACTCGCGATAGATCTCGTAAATGTTATTGACTGTCGCGTGGACCATCTGCGCGACACTGCGTGTGGCCTCTCCTTTGGACAGCATGTGAAGGAGATCAATCACGGAGTCATTGCGCAAGACGGATTGGATCGCCTGATCTTGCATCCGTTGAATTTCTTGCTCGTCGACAATCTCCCAAGTTGGCGGAAGCCGAAGCTCAAGCGCAAACGCTTTGGCGACTCGATTGAAAAAGCTATCGAGCGTACTGATCTCGAGTCGATGCAAATTCCCCAACAAGTCGTGAAGGATTTTCGCGGCACGTTCTTGGGTGAGCTTCCACTCAAGCTCAAAAGAAAGCTGCGCGGCGGCGCCTTCATCAAGCGCGGCATTCGAAAGCCGGGTGATGATACGGTCCAGAATCTCGCCGGCCCCCTTTCGCGTAAACGTGGTGGCGAGAATCGTTTGGCATTCGGCTCCGGACGCGAGAAGCTGCAGGTAACGATTGGAAAGTGCAAACGTTTTTCCTGTTCCTGCCGATGCGCGGATGATCTCGTTTGGGAACTCGCCAACCAGCTCACGTTTTGCGGTTTCACCTACCATGGCGCCACCTCTTCTTCTTCGCTTGTCGGGAAAACCGCTTGCTCAAAAATGTTGTCTTGGCAAATCGCCGCAAAATCCTGCGAGTAGATCGGCGGTTTTGGGGCCATGTCGCTGTAATCGCATTTGCGAATCTTGCGAATGATCTCGCTTGCTGTTTCGTCTGCCTGTGCAAGCTGTTCCGCTGTCCAATCAGCCGGATGAAACCCAACGTCGTCGAGATTTTTGGGAAGCAAAATGTAACCCATCAGCACGTTCGTGTAATCGGCTCCTTTAACGGCGGCGACTTCTTTGACGAGGTGACGGTAGAGCGGAAGCTGAAGGTCTTTCCATTCCTTCTTTCGTTTCGCGTAGTGAACAAAATCAGGCTTCCCGCCTTTGTCCGATGACTTGTAATCCCAAACGGCAACCTGCCCGGTGTGTTCGTGCTGGTCGACGCGGTCGATCTTTCCGTTGATCAAAAACGGCGTGCCATCGACTTCGAACGGGTGGAACAAATGCTCTTCTGTGCTGACGATTCGCCAGCCTGATTTGCGGTGGTCGGCTTGCTGCCGGGCGAATCTTTCGAACCTCAGCCGCAACTGTTCGACTTGGATCCGAACTGCGGGAAGTCGCGAACCAGAAAACTGTGACTTAACAAATCCATTGAGCTTGTCGTTCAGGAACTTGTAGATCGCACCGACGCTGGTCGAGTCTTTGAGGTCGCTTTTGCCGAACGCTTCCAATACGTTGTGAGTCAAATCGCCAAACGTTCCGCCGCTCAGCTCTCGCCAACCGTCGTCAATCGAATCAAGTTTCATGATGTGATTGAGATAGAATCGGTAGGGGCATTTGATGAAGCTGCTAAATTTCGTGACCGAAAGATTAGGCAACACTTCGTCGATGTCGGGCAGCGGAATTTGAATTTGCTGTTCAACTGGGAACTCTCGTTCAGGGCAAATCCACAATCGAGATTCCGCCTTGCCCGCGTAGCTGAAAAAGGCTTTGGCTCGTGTCGCCGACGTTTCGGGATCGGTAAACAACAGCCGGCTTGGTTTTTTCGGTTCGCCTTTGCCATCTCTGCGTCCCGAAATCAGCAACAAGTTTTCGCGAACGGCAGCCATCACCGTCAACGCATAAACATCACGAGCGTAACGTCTGTCGTTGTCCAAAATTTTAAGTTCTTTGCACAATTCGTTGGGCAGGAACTGGTGGCCAATCTCGGTCGTTGGCACATGCTCATCGTTGAATCCGGTAATGACTAACACGGGAGCGTCGTCCAACGCGAGATCCAACCAACCGGCAAGCTCGACCGCGTCAGCAATCGGCGGCGAGACAACGCGGCTTTCTGAGGCGGCATCAACTGCCCAGGCGAGGGCTTCGCTGGCGGTGGTTTCGGTTTCGAATTTCTCTGGCACTTGTTTTTGATTTCCAAGCGCCGTGTAAACCGCGTCGCAGGCTTTGATGACTTGGCGGTCAGTCAAATCCAATTTGTCGAGCATCCGTTCGCCGTAAATCGAAACGAGAATCTGACTCCAAGGCTGGGTCCACTGCGCGATTGGCTTGGGTTCGCCGACTGGGTCTCCGAGGAGAGGAGTCAGCAACACGCCAATTTCATGGTGAAGCTGATTAAGCAACGTCGTCGATTCGGATTTTCGTTTCGCTCTTTTCTCAGATCCATCGTCGTGCGGGTCAAAGTCCTTGGCAATTTTCGCTGGCGAGCCAAACGGATATTTAGCATCGAGCGACAGCAGTCCGGGCAAGTTAAAGTTCTGATATTCATCAAGGTGAGTCAGCCACGAATCCGATTCCGTTTTCGCACAAAGCCAATGGAACATGTCGGGATGGCGAACGAGAGCAGCAAACGCATCGTAGGATTGCGATTCAAGATAGTCACGACAAGCCACCATCAATCGAACGGGGCTTGTTTCAGCAAGCGATCGTCCGGCGAGGTCGCGGTGGGCAACCTCGATCGCATTGAGACTTCTTTCAAGTTGCGGAATGACCGCAGGATCCGGCACGCCGATCGTTATTTCGTCCGCCGCGAACTCTGGGCCAAGCGTGCTGACGTAATGCGCCGCAGCGTCGCCTTGGTCGGCAGGTTGATCAACGAACAGAATTTGACCGTCGACAAGATCGAGCTTTGAATCCAACCAGGAATCGGTAATCAAACTGCCAAAGTTATCAAAGCGATCAGCCATCGACTCTGGAGCCGCGACAAGAATCTTGACTTGCTCGTGATTGGTCGTCGCAATTTGCCGCAGCATTTCGGAAACTGAGCGATTGAGATCCGCGGCGCCGATCAGAACTATATTCTTGTCGGTGGCACATCGAATCTCATTGGCTTTCAACAATCCACCCGCTGCATAGTTTCTCGCGGCCTGTTTGTCCCACAAGTCGACTTCGTAAAGCGTCGTGTAATAACGTTGCTGGATCGCATCGAGCGCATCCCAACGGGCAGATTCTTCTTGGAGAAAGCCCTTCACTTTTTTGACTTCACGGGCAACGCTGCTGAAGCTCCAAATATCGTTGGCGAGTCGCGTGTGCAGTTTCGAGATCAACGTCGCAAGCGGTTGCCAGTCTTGAAGTTCTTCAACTTCCGTTCTGCCAGTCAAGCACTGAATCTCCTCAAGCGGCGTTTTTTCAAGAGCCTTCGACCAAGCTATCTGCTGAGCCAGATCCGTCGCAAGTTGTTTCGCCGCGACGTAAAGGTACTCTGGCAATTGCCCAAGCGAAGTAATCACCGGCGGCGTGAACAAGAGCTCACGTTGATCCGTGGCGTGAACGAGCAATTGCAGCAATCGCTGCTGAGCACGTAGCGTCGGCAGCACGAGTATGAACTGGGAAAGATCTAGTTCTGCGGATCCAGTATCCTGCGTGGTATAGGTTTCGATCAACCAATCGGTTGCAGTTACAAGTGGAGGTTGCTCCAGTCCCAGGAAGACTCTGTTGTCTTGGGGCGGGATGGCTTCTGGTTGTAAATCATCTGGCGTCGGCACGTGTGTCAAATCCCTGACAGAAGTGAAATGGGGTCGGCTAGATTATAGAAGAATCGAAGCGTTTGACACGTTAGGTCATTGAGACAAAGAATAAGGGCCTAGCTGAATGATCATAGGCGACGAAATCATGGGAACAGGCAGTTTAGGCACATTCCCCACCAACCAATGAATTCTCGCGACACGACACAATTGCCCCAAGATAATTGGCAAACAGCCCATCCGCGAAAATGACAAACTGGCGCAGCTAAAACAATGCCGAACATATCTCGCCGAAACAACGGCAAACTGCCCCAGCCACGATAGTGGCGAACGCGCATAGCTGTGGGCGTGAGCCCACAGACCAGAATTAACTAGAGGGTATTTCAAAACCTGTAGTGGACTTCGCCAGAAGTCCCAGCTCG
>CAYMFZ010000320.1:0-937 GCA_964389585.1 uncultured Pirellulaceae bacterium
GGGCAAGAGCTTCACGTGAACCGAAAAAGCTTTGAAGATTGGGCGACACTGATTGAGTCGCATTTCGAACTCGTCGAAACAATTGAGATTCACGAGGAACAAATGCTTTATTTGACGAAATCGAAAGCCATCTGAACGGCAAAGTCTTATTCCAAGTTTCCAGATTAGCCTCTGCCTACAGCAGCGTATGTTCTTTGTCGCCGGCATAAACGACCGCCACTGGCGTGCCAACTTGTAAGTCCTTTAAGATTGACTCCAATTTTCCAACGTTGACGCTGCCAAAAATTTCGGTTCCAGAATTGGTGGGAGATATCGCTTTATACTGGACGAGCACCATGCCCTTGATTGGAGCTCGTCTATCGATCACACCTTCGATCAGATGGGTTGCATTGTCTTCGATCCGCGACAAGCGTTGAGCCGACCGCAAGCCCCAAATGCCGCCTATCAAAAAACCGAGCGGCAAAATGGGGCCAATAAACAACATGCTCCAATCCATCCTTTCGATGGTTGTCTTGAGCTTCGCTTTGCCCGGCATGAAATTCAAATAGACAACCTCTCCCGTTCCTGGATCGTCTTTCCATCGCTTCCTGAGCGAATTAGTGTACTGAGTTGATTTGTAAGTTTTGTCATTCACTTCGTATTCAAAGTCGATGTTTCCGCCTTGGCTCGTCTTGGCGATTTTTGTGATTCGAGCATCAACCTTTGTGGTCAGCGGCGAGGAGTCCCACATCCAGATGTAGAATGCCATCCCGATCAATCCGATTAACGTAATCGCACCGAGCCATTTCATGATTCGGCAAGACCAGATGGAGATTAGATTCTTTCCTCCGAGATCGAGTTCCTCTGATTCGCCGTTCAAAAACGCCTTGCTTTTTTTGAGCCGCAAAACAACGTCGCCAGTGATTCGCACATCTAGTTCATTCAGTTTCTTCACCAT
>CAYMFZ010000320.1:947-3225 GCA_964389585.1 uncultured Pirellulaceae bacterium
GGCGTTCTTAACACAAATTGCATACTTCGCGCACAATCTAACAAGTCACCTATTGCCGGTCAAAAGGCATTGGGGGCTGTTTGGAGAACTGCAAAGTCAAAATGCAATTCGAATTTCATTGATTGTATTTACACGTTTTGGTGGGAGCTGTTGAAGTTTCCAAGACGCTCGGAAGGCCTAATTTGACCCGGCGTTTTTCAATAAAGCAATCCTCTCGGCGACTTTGTAACTCTCGGCAAAAGAGCCACACAAAGAACCGCACAAAGAGTCAGCCACTAAGGTACCTGCGAGCACTTTCAACGCTTTGGTTTTTGAAAACGATTTTCGATTCTCCGGGCGTGGCTGAACGAGAAATAGACTGCTCTCGAGATTGCGGTTACAATTTTGCTTCGCACTATCATTTGTGGACTAAGAACGTCCAAACGGAGAAATTGATGAAGTCAAATTGCTATTGGTCGATTGCACTACTCGTTTGCTCTTTGTTTGCGAGCAACGTTCATGCGGACAAGCCGAACATTCTCTACATCATGTCGGATGACCACACGAGCCAAGCTGTTGGCGCTTATGGAAGCCGGTTGGCGAAACTCAATCCGACGCCGACGCTGGATCGACTTGCCAAAGAAGGCATGTTGTTTGAGAACGCATTTTGCACAAACTCAATTTGTTCGCCCAGTCGCGCGTGCGTCTTAACTGGTCAGTACAACCACACTAATGGCGTATATGACTTGGCTGGCTCCGTCTTGCCGGAGAATCAATTTCTGCCCATCGAAATGAAAAAGGCAGGCTATCACACGGCAATGATCGGCAAGTGGCACCTCAAAGTCGAACCCGCGTCTTTTGATTATTACTGCGTGTTGCCCGGTCAAGGCAAATACCACAATCCTGAATTTCGAAAGCGTGGCGACAAACCGTGGCCAAAAAACGTGATCAAGTTTGATGGTAAACACTCGACTGACGCGATTACGGATTTGACTTTGGAATGGCTGAAGAATGGCTGGGAACAGGACAAGCCGTTTTTTTTGATGCATCACTACAAGGCACCTCACGACTATTTCAAATATGCGAAACGCTATGAGTCTTATCTGGCCGATACAGAAATTCCTGAGCCAGAAAACATGTGGAAGATGGATCCAAAGTTTGGTTCGATCGCTACGCGTGGCGACAACGACGAACTGATTCCACACATTGGTACTTCGATTGGGCGTCGAAACCCTCGCCGAAGCTACGCGGCTGATTTTGAAGTTGATCCGAATCTCTCAGAGGATGAGGCCAAACGTGCAGCCTACAACATCTACTTGAAGTCTTATCTTCGCTGTGTCAAAGGCATCGATGACAACTTGAAACGACTGTTCGATCATTTGGAATCTGTCGGTCAAATGGACAATACGTTGATTGTTTACACAGGCGATCAGGGATTTATGCTTGGCGAGCACGACTATCAAGACAAACGTTGGATGTACGACGAGTCGCAACGAATGCCTTTCTTGGTTCGCTATCCAAAAGTGGTTCCTGCTGGGGTAAAAACTGACGCGATCATCGAAAACGTTGACTATGCGCCAATGATGTTAGCGTTTGCGGGCGTCGAAACGCCTGACTACATGCAGGGCAAGAGCTTCAAGAAAATTTGCGAAACGGGCAAGGAAACTCCTGGTTGGAAACTAGCCGCGTACTATCGCTATTGGATGCACATGGCGCATCACGATAATCCAGGTCACGTTGGAATCCGGACGAAAACTCACAAGCTAATTTTCTACTACGGCGCAGGGTATCGAAAAGGCGATGTGCAAACTCCGCCTGCGTGGGAGCTTTATGATCTAGCGAATGATCCCAATGAAAATGTGAATCAGTATGACAATCCAGAGTTCGCGGGCATCGCGGAAAGTCTTAAGCGACAACTCGCTCAGCTTCGCCAAGACATTGGAGACAACGGTGCAGACTATCCTGAAATCGAAAATGTAATTCAAGACTTTTGGGATTACGATGAAGCCGATAAGACTGCCGCGGCGGAGATCTCTCACCAGTTTTTGAAATCACGAGAAAAGTTTTTGACTGAACAAGCGGAAAAGAAAAAGAAGAAGTAGCTCAATTACTTCAAGGTCGATGACATCGCCCAAATGTTGGTAAGGACTGAACGTCTGAGCCAACGTTTGGGCTTTTTTTATTGCTTATGCGTTGGATTGCTGTTACGCGGTTAGTATTCGTTTAGACTAAGAACCTATCCCAAAACTTGTGAGCCGTTGGCGCTAGCCTCGGGTCAGTTGAGCGAGCGTTTATTTTG
>CAYMFZ010000320.1:3235-4056 GCA_964389585.1 uncultured Pirellulaceae bacterium
GGGCCTAGATAACCAGCAAAATAAACGCTCGCTCAACTGTCCCGAGGCTAGCGCCTTCGGCTCACTGTTGATCGAATAACTTGGTTTTGGAATAGGCTCTAAAGTTACCTCGAAGGACGTGCCTCGCGACTTCCGAGTTTCGAAACGTACGTTCGAGCCCTTCCCGCCTCATTTGCTATCGGTGCAACATGTTAAAAGTAACGTGTCCAAACTGCCAAAAAGGAATGACACTTTCTTCGCCCAAGGCGGGGAAGTTTGCTCCTACCTGTAAAGGGTGTAGTACGCGTTTTCAATTGTTGATCAAGCAAACGGACGACGGCAAATTTCGATTTAAAACGGCTCCAATGCCAAAGGATTCCAAGGGAGCGAAAAAGCCAAAACCCGCGCGACCCGATGGTGAAACGAAAATCGAGCGAGGTGTTGCCGCTGGCAGCTCAACCCAAATGGAAACTGGGCAAGCGAACCAGAGTTCGAAAAAGCATGCCACGAAAGGTAAAGCTGAACCAACCATCAATTCAAGAGCCCAACCCGTTGCGAATTCGGGAACCATTCAAGACGCTGGATTAACGAAAGTGGAGTCTGGTGGAGGCTCACCAGGCGCGTCGGCGACCGGACGGCTTGGTCCCTACCGCCTGCTTTCACTATTGGGTGAAGGCGGAATGGGGTCGGTCTATCTAGCCAATCAAACAACGCTTGACCGCAACGTTGCGTTGAAAGTAGTGAAGTCCGATCTTTCCAAAAACAAATCTATGCTGGCTCGGTTCACTCGCGAAGCTTACGCCGCGGCTCAGCTCGTCCATCCCAATGTCGTACAAATCTAT
>CAYMFZ010000320.1:4083-6790 GCA_964389585.1 uncultured Pirellulaceae bacterium
CATGGAATTGGTTGATGGCCAATCATTGCTGGAGCTTGTTCAGAAACGAAAACGGCTTGATCCCGAGCAGGCGACCAGCTTTATTCTTCATGCCGCCCGCGGGTTGCAATGTGCGCACAACGCGGGCATGGTCCACCGCGATATCAAACCAGCGAATTTGCTCGTCAACAGCGATGGCTTGGTCAAGGTCGCTGATCTTGGATTGGTAAAGGTTCCTGACAAAGAAGAAATCGAATCCGAGGTCGACGAGGCGGTTGCGTTTTCTGCTTCTCAAGATCTGACTCGTGCGGGAAGCAAATTGGGCACGCCGTATTACATGGCACCGGAGCAAGCTAGAAGTTCCATTAATGTCGACCATCGAGCTGACATCTATTCGCTTGGTTGTACGTACTATGTTTTGTTGACGGGAAAGAAACCCTTCGAAGCCAACTCAGTGGAGGAACTCGTTTCGAAGCACACATCGGCACCCTTGGTTGTTCCGAGTCGCGTTGTTGAGCGAGTCCCCGAACAGATTTCTGATATCGTTGCCAAGATGATGGAGAAAAGACCTGAGGATCGTTATCAAACGATGGATGATTTGATCGCCGATCTGGAAAAACATTTGGGGTTGTCTTCAGCAAGTGCTTTTACGCCGGATGAAAGTGACGCGGATGCGCTAGAGCAGAGTGCTGCTTCGTTTTACGGAACTTCTCTGGCAAAGCTTCGAGGCTTATTGCCATTGGCGATGACGGCAGGTTCGCTTCTGCTCGCATTTGTGATGTTGTTTGTGAGTTGGAAAATTGCGACAGGATTTGTCTTACTTCCCATCGCGGCATTCTTGAGTTACTTCATCATTAGTGGAACTCGAGAGGCTCCGATCTTGTTCGTCAAGTCACGAGAGATCGTGATTCGTAGCGGCTGGCTTAGTTGGCTTAAGTGGACTGCCGCGGCGTTGCTACTTGTTTTGGCATCGTTTATGGTTGGCACTTTTGTGCATTGGATGCTGCTTGCTGCATTGGGAATCGGATTTGGTGCCGCGTTCTATTTTCTGATCGATTTACCAATTGCGAAATCTCGAAATCAATCGATTGGCGATGCTGAGAAACTGATTCGCAAAATGCGTCTCAAAGGGATGGAAGAGTCGACAGTTCAGATGTTTGTCGCCAAGTATTCAGGGAATCATTGGGAGGAGTTTTTCGAAAGTTTGTTTGGATATGAGGCGAAGCGAAGAACGCGCGATGAAGTTGGTAAATCCGAATTGGGTAAGAAGAAGCCAAAATTTCGAGCTTGGCGTGATTCGATTGCCGATCGCCTGCAGTCACGAATCGAGTTGATGAACAATGAGGACGACCAAAAACACTTGCAAAAAATTGAGACGGCAGGGTTGGTTGAGCAAGGAATCTCGGCTGGTGACGCGAAAGAACAGGCGGTCCAGATGGCGGCAGCGTTGGTGGATCATGGTGATTCGCTACGCGTGGCGGTGCTTCAGAAACGTATCGCTGAACTTGATCCGGAGACACAGCGAGAGAATCAACGAAACAAAGTAAGAGCGATGTTGGCAGAGGCTCGTAGTGGCAAGTACCGTAAGCCTCCATCGTTGATGAAGCGAGCGTCGATGATCCTCAATCGCTTATTAGGATCCTATCCACGATTTTTGTTGGGCTGTTGCCTGATCGTTGGCTGCTTGATGTGGGCCAATCAAAACGAATTGTTTTCAGTCGAAGAACTCAAGCAAACGGCCGTAAACGCCGCGAACTCGATCACTGACAATGAAACAAAAATTTCGGGCACAACTGAAGTCGTTTCGCAATCGACTGCGACAAGACTCAACAAAGAAACCGAACCACTTGGAGTTCCGATACTGGGTAATTTGTTCTTCAATTTCAATTCGTTGATCGCCGGACTCATTTTGGCGTGTTCGGCGATCGTATTTGGATGGCGAATGGCCATCTTTGTCTTGCCTGCCGCGTTCATCACGCTTTGGGGTGAGTCATTCGGTGTTCCAAGACTGATAGATGTCAAACATTTGCATACTTTAAGTGCAGTGATAGGAGTCGGGCTACTCGTTATGGGGATCTTGTTTGGTCGATCTGAAAAGTGAATTTGAAATCGTCGAATTCGTTTTTTAAAAGTTGAATGTCACTTTTTCAAATTTGCGTCGATGACCATGATCCATTGGTGTCCCGAATTGGATGTGCCGACGACGGAAGGCTCGTCAGGCTCAATCAGCAAATGAGATTCGTATTCCCACTGAACGACTCTTTCGTCTGGTGATTCGCCATCTTCAGTATTCATTTTTACCACGTCCGATTTGCCAACATTCAGATTGAGTGTAATTGAGTCGTTGTCAATCTTTGGAACAACAATCAATTTTAGCCCAACATCAACATATTGGATGTTGTAAGCGGTTCCCCTGTTGGTTTCGGTTGAACCAGCAATTCGCGGCACTGTTGAGCCAGAGTTGATTGTGGTTTCTTCATCCTCAGTAGCAGAGAAATTTAATTGATCGTAGTTTTTGATGCCGAGTTTTTGAGCAAGTTCCTGAATTTCGTCCGCGACAGTTTCATCACTGTTCTTTAATGTCTCAACGAAACGACTCATGCTGTTGGCGCTGGCGTTTCTCGGCAGCTTGATCAGGTACAACGAGATATCAATCTTTTTTTGAACTGGCGTGGATTTTTCAATCGGTTCTTTTATGTCAATATTTTTAGGCTTGCTGATGGATTTT
>CAYMFZ010000321.1:0-6776 GCA_964389585.1 uncultured Pirellulaceae bacterium
CTGATGATGAGCCAACCGATGAACTCGAAAACAACTTGGTAGCGGAATTCGATTCGGAATCGGGTTTGCTCATGGTTCAGGGAGATGCAATGGACAACACGATTGTTGTTCTCGGTTCCCGATGGGGATTTTTGATGCTCGGTGGGCAAGACACCACGATCAACGGTGAACGGGCCGTGGGTTGGCGACATTCAGGTGACAAGTCAATTGAAATCGTGACTAGCAACGGACGTGATCAAGTCTTGATGTTCGGGGTTTCGGCGACAACAGCGAGAGTTGATTTAGGCGTCGACGACGACGGTCTGGTCGTTTTGTTTAGCTCGATTGATTCGCTTGATATCGCAGGTGGCGAAGGTTCCAATGATATTTGGAAATTCTTCAATCGGATTGGCGAGTTGATTGAGACTGGGTTCGACCAAGAAACGGAAAGCGATTGAGCGAGAATTTTCGAGACTAGGGCTTTGCTTCTTCAGTTCTTTGTTTCGTAAACCTTCGCTTCGCATCAGGTCTGGCGCTATTTCACGGAGTGAAATGCCACCTTTTAAAACGCGTTTTGTTAAGCGCCAATAATGATCCTTGGCTAACATCGCTCGGGTTAACGTACCCGTCCATTGCTGCGCGGCAGCAGTCGCGAGTTCAAGCATTTTGTCTTCGACGACTCCGCACTGATTAGGCTGCGGCAATCGATGGCTTTTGCAGGGACTTAAGATGTTCAATCGCTTTTTGAAGTGGTTTGTCTACCTGCTTTTTCACTGATTCTCCTTCAGGTGTGTCTTCCGAAGGAGTGATTGCGGGCGACGCTTCATCTGGGGTTTTGTCATTTGAGATTGAGTCTTCTTCTGTTGGATGGAATGATCGCATTTTTGAGATGGCTTCCGCCTCTTCATCCGAAATCAGTCCAACGATATCTTTCTGAGAGCGCATTCGAATGTTTTCGAAAACATCTTGTTCCGATTGTTCCACGGCTTTCCCTTCGTCAGGCTGAACGCCCCAAACTTTTAAGCGTTTGGCTTCGTCGTCGTAGCGATCAATGTACTTTCCACTGGGACGCCAGTAGCTGGAAGTCGTCAGCTTCAGAGCACTTTCTCCGCGCTGAATTGGAATCACATTTTGTACTGTCCCTTTGCCCCAAGACTGCTCGCCAATCAAGACGGCACGCCCATGATCTTGAAGGCAACCCGCAAGGATTTCACTGGCGCTAGCGGAATTTCGGTTCACCAGAACGCAAACCGGAATTTGAGGATTGAGCGCAAGTGCGGTCGTGGAGAATGTTTCTGAGTCCAAGACTTTGTTGCGACCCCTTGTGCTAACAATCAATTTGTCAGGTGGGAGAAACATGTCGCAAATGTCGATTGCAACGTCAAGCAAGCCACCGGAATTGTTTCGCAGGTCAATGATCAGCCCATCGATGTCCGCCCCAACCTCTTTTAGTGCTGACTCAAACTCTTCAGCCGACTTCTCTCCAAACTGAAGCAGGCGAATGTAACCCAAGCGAGGATGGTCGCTCAAAACATAATTCCATTGGCCGTCTGATGATCGAAAGTCGCCGTGAACGCTGGCGACAGGAATCCAAGCACGAGTAAGCGATTTTGTCATCTGTTGTTCGCCCCGTTCAATATCCAGTTCTACGGAATCGCCGATTGGTCCCCGAAGAAGTTTTACGGCCTCAGGACGAGACTTGCCGTTGGTAGGCACACCATCAATTGCCAGAATTTGATCACCCGAACGAAGGCCGCTTTCGAATGCAGGTGTGCCTGGCATGGGAGCAAGCACCATCAGATTTTTTGTTTGAGGATCCATCTCAACATACATTCCAACTCCACCAAATTCTTGACGAATATCTTCATCAAACATTTTGAACATATTCCCCGATATGTACATCGAATGCTCATCAAGATCCTTGAGCATTCCCTCCATTGCGGAATCGAAAAGCTCCTCACGAGGTACTTGTTTCAGCGACTGGCGGTCAATGACGTCTAAGGCTTCGGCAAACAAATTCGCGTAGCGGTTTTTCGACGCGACGGAGTAACAAGCCAATGAAACGACGACGGTCAGAGCGATGACCAGTAGGTTTCTTGGTGGCATGGTGGTCTCTTTATCTTTGACGTGGCGATTGGTTTCGAAAGGAATCTGCTGAGATGTATGTTAGCAAAAAGCAGAGTTTGTGTCGCGGCAATAAAAAAGCCACCGCAATTTGCGATGGCTAATGATTGAGATTGAAAACTTTAATTCAGGTCCTTTTGCTGATGATCCTTTTGCAGATGACCCTTTCGCAAAAGAGTTGATTAACGGTTTGGGAATTTGTACTGCGGGTTCTTCGTGCTGAAGTCGTTGTCAGTCAATCCAACGTTAACCTTGACGTTGTAGTAAGTGTATTCTTCTAGCAATTGTGGCGTTGCCCCCGGAGAGGTGGGCCAGTCGTACGCTGCGAAACGAATCGGCAATTGCAATTCGTCATCGATGTAGACCTGAGCCTTGTGGAATTCATAAGGTGCCTGACGCTCGTCGTGGATAAGTTCGATTAATGAGCAAGGGCGTTTGTTGACTGAACCAGGGCGGTAGTCAACGACGCAAGGTCCTGCCGCACGATCGCGATCCGCTTTCTCGATTAACTTAATGATCAAGTTTTCCAGGCCGGCTTCGTAGATCGGATAGCGTTGGCCACGCATCGCAAGCGTTCCCGTTGGGTCAAGCTGAAATGTCTTGAACTTAAGCAATCCTTTGGCTTCGTGAACAGAAAGCTTTCCACTGTTTTGACCGTCTACCCAGAGGACTTCGCGACCGGCCATTTCGGTAGGGCGAAGAAATTTCATGTAAATGCTAAATGGCGTAACCGCTCCGTTGGCTTCGGTTCGAGGGCAGCGAACCTTGATATTCATGTAACTAGGGTCAGCAAGAACTCCATTGATTCGCTCTCGTTTTGAAAAGATCGCCGTGTAATCCCGCACCTGATTTCGCATGTCGGTCAGTGCTACTTCTGCCGTTTCAACCGCCCGATCCAACGGATGAGGGACGCGGGCTTTGACCGCAGTAACCGGCGGTCTTGTCGTTGCAGACGGAAGATCTGCCGGAGTCATTTTCGGCGTCGTGACTGTTGGAATTGGAATGTTGGGCGTTGGAATGTTTCGCGTCGGAGTAATTGTCGTGCTCGGCAAGTCCGTATTCAGCGATCTAGAATTCGCTCGCGGCATCGTGCTAGAGTCGGCGATGCGATCAAGGTTGCGTTGTGGCTGTGGTTTCGCGATCGGAGTAGGAAGGGCGCGAGGTTGATCTTGAGTCGATTGGGCTGGTCTGGCTTCACTCAATTTGGAAACGCGAAAAACGGGTTCCGTTACCTTCTTACGTTCCGGCTGCTGGTCTTGGGCATTTAAAGATCCGGTATGTGTACCGGAGAACAGAGCTCCAACCGCTAACGCAGGAAGAATTAGATTAGAAATTGAAGTACGTAATTGTTGATGCATGCGATCCTCCGTGACCCTTTCTTGCTGACCCGAGCCATCAACAAGTACCAGTTTGTTTATCCATAAATCACTGGTTGAGCACCATCTTAACCCGCGGCTCCCAACCCAGCAATTGACGTCGAGTATCGATTGCATGGATGTACGCTAGCGAATCCATTGGCGCGTTCGACGTCAATAGATGTATCGCCTAAGCCTAAGCGCGTTCGGTAGTTGTATCGCTTTCGCAATAAGAATGATCAGAGTAGTCGTCAAGGTTTACCTGGTTTTGCCCTCAAACCTCAACACGCAATCCGCACAAACGTGAAAGGCGGCAACCAATTTTCCTTGAATTTTCCCGATACTTACTGACGATCTCTCGGAGGCGATTCGCGAGAGCTTAGGCAGCGATTTAGCCTTGGCTGGATGGCACCGACGGCAGGGAAACGGTCACAACGTGGGAGTCACCGTCAGAAGCGATTGAGATATCGCCGTTTTGGCCACGAATGATTTTGCGACTAACTGCGAACTCGATTCCGCCAATGATCAAGTTCTCGGACGGATTGCTGGTGAATTCTTCAGCATCGAGGCAGATTTCTGCACCGCAATACTCCAAAGTCAAAACAACGTCAGATTTAAGTTTGCTCACCGAAACTTTGACTTCGCCGTCGTCCGTTTGGTTGTCGGTTTGAACAGCCGTTGCCGCAACGCGGGCAACGTTTTCTATAGCGAGCTTTGACGATTCTCGATCAGCCACGATGTCAAAATTTTGTGACTCTGAGCTGACATTTTCAAACTGGCAACTTACTTTTTCAGACTCAAAGAATTCTTTAAGTCCATCCATGGTCTCAGCGACCAGTTGATCAAATCGAAATTGAGTTCGATTGGGTTCGAAGGGTTTACCCAAAACCAGCAAGTCAGTAATCAATTCAGCGATTTTCGCTTGGTTGCTACTGACGATTTTCCATCCATTTCGCGACATTTTGATGTCTTCTTTTTCAAGGCCGACTTCGACCAAGTGCGAACCGCCATTGATGCCTTGAAGAATATTATTGATGCGATGAGACATGAGTGTTGCAGTTTCGCCAACCGCCGCCATTCGTTCCTTTTCAACGAGCGCTTCGTAATAGGTTTCATTTTCGATTGCGACGGCGGCTTGATGTGCCATCGCAAGCATTAAACGCAAATGGTCTTCATTAAATCGAATGACTCTCGGAGATGGATTCTGCAGGACATCGATGTAAATCAGTCCTAACATTTCTCCCCGTCCCTGAATTGGGACACACATTACTTCGCCAATGCGTTTCAAATTTTCGTTGCTGTCAGACTCAAATTCGGCAGGGACGTTCTTGACGGTGCTTTCGGTATTCGTAGGTAGTCGCCATCTCGTGTCTCGCATTGGTTTGCGGCTGAGCACGCCGACTTTGTGCTTGCAAACGTATTGGACGATGGATTGATAAGTTTGGTGACCTTGACTGGCCGAACTCGGATTGCGTTGCCTATCCAATCGGATGCTGAATTCGGATTCGTCGGCATTCTTCATGAAGACGTAACCATGGTCGGCACCGGTCCAATCGAAGACCAAGTCCATTAATTCGTCGAGCATTTTTGTCGCATCGACTTTGCGTGACGTTGCAAGCGAAGCCTTGTACAGAAACCGCAAATCATTGTTGATTTGGACAAATCGACGGCCCGCTTCGTCAGGCCCCTGATCAGCGAGCAAGTCATAGTAAGTTGAGCCAGTTTCGATTTTCAAGCCAACGGTTTCGGTGTCTGCCTGATAGTCGTTTGTCAGACTTGTCTCGAGGGACTCGGCGTCGAGAGATGAGACACTGAGCGAATCATCGAATTTGATTTCCGTTTGACCAATTCGAATTTTGTCTCCACGTTGAAGTGGAGATCGACGAATCATGTGTCCATTAACGAACGTTCCATTGGAACTTGTTAAATCTTCAACAAAGACTTGCTGATTCTTGCACGTGATTTCGCAATGATATCTCGAAACTTCATCGTCATCGACGGTCAGGGTGTTTCTTCGGTCACGTCCAATTGAAATGGGCTCACCGGTAACCGGAAAGGACGTTCCTTTTTGACGACCGTCGGTAATTACAAGAAGCTTGTCCACGTGAAATCCAACCTAGAAAAGGCAAAACGCAGCGTTCGCTCCGTTTGCGTCGGACTATTTATCGGGTGATTCAATTTCCATATCATGCACCACTTTGGGCTTTGGATCGACCTTTTTCGTTTCTTTCTTTTTGCAGCCTACGCTCAATATAAGAGTAACTGAGAATAACACTACTAATCCCAAACGCATCACTGTTGTTTCCTGTCAGACGATTTAGCTGGCTTTGAAAGCGTTGCCGTGAATACCAATTTTATCGTTACGAGACGTTATTGTAAGCGTCCCAGTCTTGTCTTTTGATTCTTTGTACTGGATTCGTATCAAGCTTTAAGGCAAAATCAAAATGTATCCCTGCTGCGAATTGGTGAACCACTCATCTTTATTGTTACCAACGCATGCAGAGAAGAAAAGGACAAAAGAAGTGACAGACAAAAACTGCGGGTTAAACGAATCCAATAACTGCCCTCGCCCTGATCTGAGAGATCCTTCACAACTTCGGCAGTTCATTGCTGGAGCGATTGCTGGCGTTGCATTTCTTTTCGTTATTGGTTGGTCGATTGGGCTTTTGGGCTGAACGAATTCGCGAGTCAAAAAACTGGCCGCTATCACGCAACGTTTTCGTTCACGTCTTCATCTTCGGGCTCTTCAGACGGTGGCTCAAATTTGGGTGCCGTTGGCTCATCAAAATCTTCGTTGACGTCGGTGTAGTCTGGGATGCGATTAAGCTCAGACATGTCGACATCCAAATCGTTCTTGATGGACGACTGGATATCCGAAAGTCCTTTTCGAAATTGCTGGTAAGAGCTGCCAAGTGATCGCGCTACTTCAGGTAGACGTCCGCCGAAAAGAACAACCGCAATCACAGCGATAACGATCATTTCGCCAAATCCAGGCGAGCCCAAGCCAAAAAAGCCGAGCATCAAGTGATGTTCAAAAACGAGTTCCATTGGTCGATGGTTTCTTGTCGAGGGAGTTCTAATCGGGACTTGAAAACTTAAGCCCTAGACGTTCGCGTTCTCTTTTTCTTCGACAATTTCAGAAGGCTTTTTTTTTACAGACTCGTCTTCGATAGAACTGTCCGCAGGCGGCTCTTTAATGCCTTCCTTAAATTCGTTGACACTTCGCCCAAGGTTTCGCATCAGGCTTGGAAGTTTCGCACCACCAAATAGAAGTAAGAAGATGGCACCGACGATCAAAAGCTCTTGCCAGCCAAATCC